>CALXEN010000181.1 GCA_944387325.1 uncultured Clostridia bacterium
AGCTGCGGCGGTCCGGGCAGATAAAGGCCCGGAGGGTGGGATTGTAGGGAGGCTTGTTCCGGTTGACCCGGGCATCCCGGGGGATCCGGTACATCCAGTCCTTGGGATTCATGGTGAGGATGTGCTCGGCCAGCTGGGGGGCGTTCTCCCCAATGGAAAACCGGACGAGGTCCAGCAGGTTGAGAAAATCCTTTACCGTCTGCTCATATTCCCGGTGATGGGCGTGGAACCAGCTGCGGTCGTTGTGGAGCTCCAGCTGGGCAAGGTATTGAAAAAGGGGTTCAAAACCGGACATAGAAAGAATGCTCCTTTGTGGAATGTAAAGGTATTATACCAGTTTGGTAAATTCAAATCAAACTCTGGGCCCCCGGCCTTGCAGAATCCCGGCGGGAGGGGTATACTGATAGAGTAATGTCACAAGGGGAGGAAAGCGGGATGGACAAACTGCTGATCCTGGGAGCCGGGGGATTTGGCCGGGAGGTGTACGAGCTGGCCCTGGAGGATGGCCGGTTCGGGACGATTGCCTTTCTGGACGATGCCAGCGTGGATCCCGGGGTGGTGGGCCGGTGTGCCGACTACCAGGCCCTGGCGGGGGAGTACACCCACGCCCTGGCCGCTTTTGGGAACAATCCCCTTCGGCTGGAATGGGGAGAAAAGCTGGAACAGGCAGGGTATATCCTGCCGGTGCTCCGCCACGCCACCGCCTATGTGAGCCCCTCGGCAGTCCTGGGGCCCGGCACGGTGGTGCTGCCCCATGCCAATGTGATGGCGGGGGTCAGGGCGGGCCGGTGCTGCATCATCAACACCGGTTCGGTGGCGGACCACGACAGCCGACTGGAGGATGGCTGCCACCTTTGCCTCAACGGGGTGGTCAAGGCAGGGGCAACGCTGGCCCCCTGCACCAAACTGGATGCGGGGGAGATCCTGCGCTCCCCCTGGGAACAATAAGGGAGGATAAGAAGGATGAAAGCAATTTTTCTGGATATTGACGGGACCCTCCGCTCTCACCAGACCGGGATCCCCACCAGCGCCAAAAAGGCCATTGAACTGGCCCAGGCGGCAGGGCACAAGGTGTTTGTGAACTCCGGGCGGCCCCGGTGCATGGTGGAGGAGCCGGACATTATGAGCCTGGGCCTGGACGGGATGATCTGCGGCTGCGGCAGCCAGGTGATCCTGGACGGAAAGCTCCTCTGCGACTATCAGGTCAGCCCCGAGGAGAGCCGCCGGATCGTTACCCAGCTTCGCAGCCGGGGAGTGGACTGCAACCTGGAAGGCCCCGACTGCCTTTTCTTTGACCGGGCCAACCCTGCCAACCAAAAGGCATGGAATGAGATGTTCACCATCTTCAAGGGAAAGGTGCAGGTGCTGGAGGAGGAGCTGCCTGACGGCTTTGTCTTTACCAAGTTCATGACCCACTGCAATGACTATGCGTTGCTGCGGGAAATCGTGGGAGAAACCATGGAGGTGCTGGAGGACCGGTTTGGGGCAGAGGTGGTCCAGAAGTGCTGCAACAAGGGCACCGGCATCGACCTGGTGGCCAAGACCCTGGGAATTGAGCTGGAGGATTGCTACGCCATCGGGGACAGCAACAACGATCTAGGGATGCTCTGCCATGTGAAGCACAGCATTGCCATGGGGAACGCCATGCCCGACATTCTGCCCTACTGCGAGTACCAGACCACCAGTTTGGAGAAGGACGGAATTTACAACGCCTTCCGCCACTACGGTCTCATCTGAACCAAATTTACATAGCCCAAAACAATGCCGCCCGGCAGGTCCGCACAACCTGCCGGGCGGCTTCTTATCTGTGGCCCTCTTTCCGGGGCGGGGGATGGCGTTGTGTTACAGCTGGGCCAGAATGGCATCGCCCATGGCCTTGCAGCCTACCAGGGTACAGCCCTCGCTCATCATATCGGCGGTACGCAGGCCCTGGTCCAGAACGGCGTTGACGGCGGCTTCCACCTCGTCGGCCTCCTGGGCCATGTCAAAGCTGTACCGGAGCATCATGGCGGCAGAGAGGATACAGGCGATGGGGTTCACCTTGTCCTGCCCGGCAATGTCGGGGGCGGAGCCGTGGATGGGCTCGTAGAGGCCGCAGGAGGTGGCGCCCAGGCTGCTGCTGGGGACCATTCCAATGCTGCCGGTGATCTGGCTGGCCTCGTCGGAGAGGATGTCCCCAAACATATTCTCGGTGACGATGACGTCAAACTGGGAGGGGTCCTTGCAGATCTGCATGGCGCAGTTGTCTACAAACATCTCGGAATACTCAACCTCGGGGTATTCCTCCTGAAGACGGTGCATCACCTTACGCCAGAGACGGCTGGTGTCCAGTACGTTGGCCTTGTCCACACAGGTCAGCTTCTTCCGCCGCTTCATGGCAGTCTCGAAGCCGATCCGGCCGATCCGCTCAATTTCGCTCTCGCTGTAAGGCATGGTATCCAGGGCAACCAGCTGGCCGTCCACTTCCTTGGTGGTATGTTCCCCAAAGTAGACACCGCCGATGAGCTCCCGGACCACAATGAAGTCGATGCCCCGGTCCACGATCTCCTGTTTCAGGGGAGAGGCGGCGGCCAGCTGGGGCCAGATTTTGGCGGGGCGGTTGTTGGCGTAGAGCCCCATTCCGCTGCGGAGACGGAGCAATCCCTTTTCGGGGCGCTGTTCCCCGGGCAGGCCCTCCCACTTGGGGCCTCCGATGGCACCCAGCAGCACACTGTCACTGGCCAGGCACTTGTCCAGCTCGTGCTGGGGAAGGGGATCTCCGTACTTGTCAATGGCTTCGCCCCCCATGGCTACGGGGGTATAGGTGAAGGTGTGGCCGTGCTTTTGGGCTACCTTGTCCAGCACCCGGATGGCCTGCTCCACAATTTCAGGGCTGGAACAGTCGCCCCAGATGACCGCAATATTTTTATTCATGGGAAACACCTCTCACTTGTTCTTAATGCTGTTCATCAATCCGCCCTTGGAGATGATCTCCTGGATGAAGGGAGGGAAGGGCTCGGCCTGGAAGGAGGCCCCGGTGGTGATATCCTGGATCACGCCGGTATCAAAATCGATGGAGACCTCGTCTCCGGCGGCAATGGCGTTGCTGGCCTCCTCACATTCCAGGATGGGAAGGCCAATGTTGATGGCGTTCCGGTAGAAGATACGGGCAAAGCTCTTGGCGATGACACAGCTGACCCCGGCGGTCTTGATGGCCAGGGGAGCGTGCTCCCGGGAGGAGCCGCAGCCGAAGTTCCAGCCGGCCACCATAATGTCCCCCTCCTTCATCCGTTTGGTGAAGTCGGCGTCAATATCCTCCATGCAGTGGGCGGCCAGTTCCTTGGCGTCAGGGGTGTTCAGGTACCGGGCGGGGATGATTACGTCAGTGTCCACGTTGTCGGGGTAGGTATGTACAAAGCCTTTTGCATTCATGGCAGGTTCCTCCTTACAGTGTTGCGGGGTCGGTAATGTACCCGGTGAGAGCGCTGGCGGCGGCCACAGCGGGGCTGGCCAGGTATACTTCGCTGGTCACGTGGCCCATCCGGCCTACAAAGTTCCGGTTGGTAGTGGAAACGCACCGCTCGTTCTCGGCCAGGATACCCATATATCCACCCAGGCAGGGGCCGCAGGTGGGGGTGGAGACCACGCAGCCGGCGTCAATGAAGGCGGTGGTCCAGCCCCGGAGGATACATTCCTTGTAAATGTTCATGGTGGCGGGGATGATGATGACCCGGACCCCGGGGGCGATGGTCTTGCCTTTCAGGATATTGTAGGCCGCTTCCATGTCCTCCAGACGTCCGTTGGTGCAGCTGCCGATGACCACCTGGTCGATCTTGATGTCGCCGCTGTCCTTGGCCAGGTGGGTGTTCTCGGGCAGGTGAGGATAGCTGACGGTGCTTTCCAAAGCGGACAGGTCGATGGTGATGGTCTGCTCGTAGACGGCGTCCGGGTCAGCCTGGTATACCTTCCACTCTCGGCGGCTGCGGCCGGTGAGATAAGCGGTGGTCACATCGTCCACCGGGAAGATGCCGTTCTTGGCGCCGGCCTCAATGGCCATGTTGCAGATGCAAAGGCGGTCATCCATGGAAAGGGTGGCCACGCCATCTCCCACAAACTCCAGGCTCTTGTAGAGGGCACCGTCCACCCCGATCATCCCGATGAGGTGGAGGATAACGTCCTTGCCGGAGACGGTGGGCTTCAGCTTCCCGGTAAGGACCACTTTAATGGCGGCGGGAACCTTGAACCAGGCCATGCCGGTAGCCATACCGGCGGCCATGTCGGTGCTGCCTACGCCGGTGGAGAAGGCGCCCACGGCGCCGTAGGTGCAGGTGTGGCTGTCGGCACCGATGACACAGTCACCGGCGGTGACAATGCCCTGCTCGGGAAGGAGGGCGTGCTCGATCCCCATCTTGCCCACGTCAAAGAAGTTGAGGATGTCATACTTGTTGGCAAACTCCCGGCAGGTCTTGCTCTGCTGGGCGCTCTTGATGTCCTTGTTGGGGACAAAGTGGTCCAGAACAATGTTGATCCGGGTGTTGTCGTAGACGCTGTCAAACCCGGCCTTCTCAAATTCCTTGATGGCCACGGGAGTGGTAATGTCGTTCCCCAGCACCAGGTCCAGGTGAGCGTTGATGAGCTGGCCGGCCTTTACCTGGTCCAGCCCGGCGTGTGCGGCCAAAATCTTTTGGGTCATGGTCATTCCCATAATAATATCTCCTTTCCCCGGACAGGGTCACTTTTTATTGTTGATGGCGGATACCAGGGCTTTGATGCCGGCGGTGATGATGTCGGTGTCGCTGCCGGCGCCCCAGGTCACCGCCCCGTTGCTCCATTTCAGCCCCACATAGCTCATGGCCCGGCTGGAGGAGCCGGAATCCAGGCTGTGTTCACTGTACTCAATGAGGGTGAAGTCATACCCGGTGTGGGCCTTGATGGCGTTGCTGATGGCGTCCAGACGGCCGTTGCCGGCGGCGCTCCATTCCTCCCCGGGACCACCGTTCTGGCTGAAGGTGGCCACCGCATAGATCCCCTTCTTCTGGATGAAGTGGGCTTCCAGCACGTTGAGGGGAAAAGTCTTGTTCAAGTAATTCTCCTCGAATACCTCCCGCACCTCGCTGGTGGAGAGATCCTTGTGCTTGTGATCGGAGACGCTCTTAACGGCGTAGCCCAGATGCTCCCGCATTTTGGGAGGCAGGTTGTAGCCGTAGGTCTTTTCCAGCAGATAGCCGATGCCGCCCTTGCCGCTCTGGCTGTTGATCCGGATGACGTCCGCCTCGTAGGCACGGCTTACATCCTCCGGGTCGATGGGGAGGTAGGGAACCGTCCACTCGTGGAGCTGTTTCTCCTCCCGCCAGTTCATCCCTTTGGCGATGGCGTCCTGATGGCTGCCGCTGAAGGCCGCAAAGACCAGGCTGCCGGCGTAGGGCTGCCGCTCGTAGACGTGCATCCGGGTGCACCGCTCATACACCTCGCAGATGTGGGGCATATTCCCGAAATCCAGATGAGGGTCCACCCCGTGGCTGTACATATTCATGGCCATGGTGATGGCATCCACGTTGCCGGTCCGTTCCCCGTTTCCGAAGAGGCAGCATTCCACACGCTGGGCCCCGGCCAGGACCGCCAGCTCGGCGCAGGCCACACCGGTGCCCCGGTCATTGTGGGGATGGGTGGAGAGGATAACGCTGTCCCGGTATTTCAGATGATCGCTGCACCATTCGATCTGATTGGCGTAAACGTGGGGCAGGCTCATCTCTACGGTGACCGGCAGGTTGATGATCATGGGCCGGTCGGGGGTGGGCTGCATTACATCCAGAACGGCGTTGCAGACCTCCACGGCGTACTCCGGCTCAGTGCCGGTAAAGCTCTCGGGGCTGTACTCAAAGAGGAAGTTGCCTTCATATTCCTGGCTCAGCTGCTTCACCAGCTTGGCCCCTTCCACGGCGATCTGCTTGATCTCCTCCTTGCCCTTCTTGAACACCTGCTCCCGCTGGGCAACGCTGGTGGAGTTGTAGAAGTGGATCACCGCCCGGGGGGCCCCTTTGACGGCCTCGAAGGTTTTCCGGATGATGTGATCCCGGCACTGGGTCAGCACCTGGACGGTCACATCCTGGGGAATCATATTCTTGTCGATGATGGTGCGGAGGAACTCGTACTCCGTCTCGCTGGCGGCGGGGAAGCCCACCTCGATCTCCTTGAAGCCAATGTCCAGCAGCAGCTGGTAGAACTCCAGCTTCTCCTCCAGGCTCATGGGAACGATGAGGCTCTGGTTGCCGTCCCGCAGGTCCACGCTGCACCAGGCGGGGGCAGCTTCAATGTGATCTTTCTTCACCCAGCGGTACTGGTTTTCCGGAGCCGGATAATAACCCGGCTTGTACTTGGTAACATCCATCATAGCGTTGTTTCTTCCAAAAAAATAACACCGTATCTCATAGGGAATACACCCTAAGAGAGACGAGGACAATTACAACTCGTACCCGTGGTACCACTCTCATTGCCGTCTGAAAAACGGCCACTCTCCCGGTCGGCAGAAGCTCTGCGAACCGCTACCCATGTAACGGTGGGAACCGGACAGACCTAATGCTGGTTCAGCCTGCCTGCTCAGGGGCCAGTGACCCGGATCCACAGCCACTGCCTTGCACCATCCGGCAGCTCTCTGAAGCACTGTTGGAGCGGTTTCTCCCCGTCAACGCATTTGGTTTATTGAACTTGTATAGTACATTACCACATTAAAGCGGGTTTGTCAAGCGGGCAGGGGAAAAAGAGCGACTTATTTCTCCCGCAGCTGCTCCTCCAGCTGCCGCACCCGCTTTTCCAGCAGGGCGCAGGCCTGAGTCAGGGTCTTGTTCTTGGTGGCCAGCTGGCTCACCGCCACGCTGAGGCTGAGAAGCACCATGAGGACAAACCCAAACAGGAGCAGGAAGATGACGTTGCTGGGCATGACCATGTCCAGCAGGTCCCGGATCACATAGACACAGTAGGGCCAGAGGGCAAAGATGAAGAGGGCCAGGGAGAGGCCCAGCCAGGCCAGACTGTATTTGACCGTCAGCTTCCCTTTTTTCAGAAAGACGTAGATGACGGTGAGGAGCACAAAGGTGCCCAAAATGAGAAAAAGCTGCAGGCGAAAGGTCATGCTGCGTTCCTCCTGTTGCTCCGGTGGAGGGCCAGCCGGCTGATAATCAGGCTGAGAGATACCTTGATCATAAAATAGACGCTGTTGAAAGCGGAGATGCTGGAGACGCCCCCCAGCCGCTCCTGCATGACCACCGGGACCTCGCCCACCCGAAACCCGGTGAGGGAGGCGGCCAGAATGGACTCCGGCTCGGGGTAGTCGGTGGCGTAATGCCGGACAAAATATTCCATCATCTCCCGGTTACAGGCCCGGAACCCGCTGGTCACGTCCAGCACCCGGTTGCCCGAGAAGAGGAAGATGAGGAAGCTGAGGAACCGGATCCCCACACGGCGCATAAAGCTGGTCTGGAATCCTTCCTTTTTCAAAAAGCGGCTGCCGATACACAGGTCCAGCTGACCTTGGGCCACCGGGCGGACCACATCCTCCAGGTAGGCGGGATCGTGCTGGCCGTCCCCATCCATCTGGATGGCAATGTCATAGCCGTTGGCTACGGCATACCGGTACCCGCACTGGACCCCGCCCCCGATCCCCAGGTTCACCGGGAGATCCAGGTAATTCATCCCCTCCCGGCTGAGAAGCCGGGGAGAAGAGTCGGTGGAGCAGTCGTTGATGACCAGATAATCCACACCGGGGCAGGCGGATTCCAGGCGGCGGACCACCCGGACGATATTTTCTTCTTCGTTGTAGCAGGGAATGAGAACCAATATCCTCAAAAATCCTACCTCCTTAGATGAACTTCTCCAGCTGTTTCAGCAGGGTCGCCCGGTCATAGCGGGCGTGATAGTATTCCTGGGCCTTCCGGCCCATCTGTGCCCGATCCTGGGCGGGGAGCCCAGCCAGGGCGGCCATGTTCTCCGCCAGGGCGGCAGAATCTCCGGCAGGGCTTACCAGCCCGGCCCCGCTTTCTTTCACGGCGGCATATCCCTCCCCGTTCATGCTGGCCAGGATGGGTTTCCCCATAGCCATGTAGCTGGCCACCTTGGCGGGAACGGTAAGCCCCAGGTCAGGGCTGTCCCCCAGGGAGACCACCAAGGCCTGGGCGGCCCCAGCAATGGCCGGGATCCGGGTGGGGGGCACGCTACCGTAAAAGCGGACCATCTCTCCCGCCTTCAGTTCCTCCACCAGGGCCTCCAGGGAGGGACGGCTCATCCCGTCCCCCACCAGCAGAAGCCGGAGGGAAGGACAGCGGGCCTGGGCGGACACGGCCGCCCGGATCACCGTGTCCAGACTTTGAGCAGGGCTGAAGTTGCCGGTAAAGACCACCAGAAATTTCCCCGCATATTCCCGGGCCAGGTTCTGGTCCAGGGAGGGACAGGCATAAACATCCTCGCAGTACTGGGGAATGACGGCAATTTTTTCCGCAGACTTTCCGGTCCGCTGGGCCAGGCGGGTCCCCAGGCTGGGGCTCATGGCAATGAGCTTGTCCGCCCGGCGGTAGAACCAGTCGCTGACGGCCCGGGCAACGGCCCGGAGAAGGGGATTGCCCACCGGCAGCACGCTGTACAGGTTTTCCGGCCAGAGGTCCAGCACATAGGTGGTGACAGAGATCTTTTTCAGTTTCCCGTATACCAAAGCGGGCAGGGCCATCATCACCGGGCTGGTGTTGTAGCAAAGAACGGCGTCGTACCCTCCCTTCAGCCGCCAAAGGCTGAAAAGGGCGGACACCGGCCAGTAGCAATAGTTGAGGAAGATCCGCAGGCCGGTGTTTCCCTTCCGGGGGATCTCTCCGGCCCGGAATACCCGGGCTCCCCGGTAGGTTTCCCGCCGGGGCCCCAGATAGCGGTAGCCCTTGAACCATTCCCCCTGGGGATAGTTGGGCAGCCCGCAGAGTACATCCACCTGGCAGCCATCCTCCACAAGGCCCTCCACCAGGTCATTGACCCGGAAATTTTCCGGCCAGAAATGCTGGGTCACCACCAGGATCCGTTTGGCCATGGGTCTCCTCCTTTGGAATCAATGGTCAGCCCTTCCGCCAGACCATCTTGTTGACCACTCCCACATAGCTCTGGATGATCTTGACCACCTTGGTGGACACATCCTCCACATAGGCAGGCACCGGGATCCCCAGGTCTCCGTTGGCGTTCATGTCCACGGCGGTCTGGACGGCCTGCTCCACCCCGCCGGCGCTGATTCCGGCCAGGATAAAGCAGCCCTTGTCCAGGGCCTCGGGGCGCTCGGTGGAGGTGCGGATACAGACGGCAGGGAAGGGATCCCCTACGCTGGTGAAGAAGCTGCTCTCCTCCGGCAGGGTGCCGCTGTCGCTGATGACGCAGAAGGCGTTCATCTGAAGGTTGTTGTAGTCGTGGAAGCCCAGGGGCTGATGCAGGATCACCCGCTGGTCCAGCTGGAAGCCCATGGCCTCCAGCCGCTTCCGGCTCCGGGGATGGCAGGAGTAGAGGATGGGCATATCATATTCCCGTGCCAGATGATTGATGGAGGTGAAGAGGTCCAGGAAGTTCTTTTCGGTGTCAATATTCTCCTCCCGGTGGGCGGAGAGAAGCATATACTTCCGGGGCTCCAGGCCCAGCTCCTCCAGGATCTTGCTGCAGCGGATCTGTTCCAGAGTGGCGTGGAGCTCCTCCGCCATGGGACTGCCGGTGACGTAGGTCCGCTCTTTGGCAGTGCCCTCGGCGTTCAGGTACCGACGGGCGTGCTCGGAATAGCAGAGGTTCACGTCCGCAATGTGGTCCACGATCCGGCGGTTGGTCTCCTCGGGAAGGCACTCGTCAAAGCAACGGTTGCCCGCCTCCATGTGGAAGATGGGAATGTGGAGCCGCTTGGCGGCAATGGCGGAAAGGCAGCTGTTGGTGTCTCCCAGGATCAGGAGAGCGTCCGGCTGCTGCTCCACCATGAGGGCGTAGCTTTTGGCAATGATGTTCCCGATGGTCTCGCCCAGGTCCTTTCCCACGGCGTCCAGGTAGAAATCAGGCTCCCGCAGGCCCAGGTCCTCAAAGAAGATCTGGTTCAGGGTATAGTCGTAGTTCTGGCCGGTGTGGACCAGGATCTGGTCAAAGTAACGGTCGCATTTTTTGATGACGGCAGAGAGCCGGATGATCTCCGGACGGGTGCCGATGATGGTCATAAGTTTGATTTTGTTCATGGTTACCACCTTAAAAGAGAATCATCCGGGGCATGGACCAGGTTGGGAAAGAGGCGGTGGAGGTGATACCGGGCCCAGTAGCACCGCTGCTTGAACCGCCGCTCCCGCCGGAAGGTCTTCAGGGCCCGGCTTTGGAGGAAGTGGTTGTAACACCGCAGATGGGCCTCATGCTCCTCGGGGGAGAAGTGGAGGGTCCGGCGGTATGCCTCCTGGGGGTCCTGGGAGAAGATGTGGACCAGAAATTCCTCGAATTCCCGGTTCCGCCGGACCAGGTAATCCGGCTCCAGGAAGAGGGGCTGGCAGACCTTCTCGTACCAGGCATCCGGGTCCTGGTCCAGCCGGATGATCTCGGCCAGCAGATCGTCCAGATTGTCATAGTCATGGACGTTGAGGATGGCCTTGGGATTGAGGATCTGGGTGGCCTGGGGATTGCCGTAGAAGATGGGAATGGAGTGGGCCATCCAGGCATGGGTGACCTTCTCCGAAATAAACCCGTTGAGGACTACGCTTTCGGACACCACCGAGAACTTGCACCGGCGGATGAGCTTCATCTTCTCCACCCCGTCCTCGGAGTAGGGGACGGTATAGCCCCCCGGCATATTGTTCATGAAGGGACCGGCGCTCTCCACCCGGCGGTAGGAGGACAGTTTCTCGAAGAGCCGGCGGCGGATATCCGTCACCGAATCATGGGTAAAGATGAAATCACAGAAGAGATCCTTTTCCGCCAGCAGTTCCTCCCTGGGCCGCCGGTCCTGGGCGCCGGGGGAGAGGAAATAGTTCCGGGTGCAGGGATCCAGCAGAAAGTAAGGAGCGTAGAAATGCCGGTCGTTATACTGGAGGGGATCGAAGGTGATGGTATAGTCGAAGCAGTTGAAATCCGGGGAGAAGGTTTCCCCCGTGATGAACACCCGGGGACAGGAATAATTCACATACCGGAAGGGGGGATCAAAATGGTTGCAGATCACAAACTCCGGGTCCTGGTCCACCAGCTGAAGATCAAAGTATTTCCGCAGGATCCGGGTGACCAGATACTGCTCCGGGTCAAAGCTGGGGTAGAACCCCAGATATTTTACCCGAATGGTTTTTTTGGATTCCATGGAAACGCTCCTTTGAAGGGATTGTGGGTTATACCGGGAGATAGAAGGTGTCGGGATGATCCGGGTCGAAGGGCTCGTTGGCCCACATGAACACCACGGCGTCCTCCGTCCCCAGGTTCTGGATGCAATGGGTGTAGCCGCAGGGAATGTCGATGACCTCCAGCTTTTCGCCGTCGGTGATATATTCCAGGACCTCTTCCTTCCCGGGCAGACGGAACCGGGTGGCACACCGGCCCTTTACCACCAGGAACTTCTCGTTCTTGGTGTGGTGCCAGTGGTTCCCCTTGGTGATGCCGGGACGGATGACATTGACGCTGAACTGCCCCCGTTCCTGGGTGCGGAGGATCTCGGTGAAGCTCCCCCGGTCATCACAATGCATCTCCAGGGGATAGGAGAAATCCTCCTTGGGCAGGTAGCTTAAATAGGTGGAATAGAGCTTTTTCTCCAGGCTGCCGGGGGTCATGTCGGGACAGGCCAGGGATTTCCGACCCTGGGCGAAGCCCTGGATGGTCCGGGCCAAATGGCCCAGGGTGGTGGTGTGGACGGGATGGATCCGGCAGATGGGCCGGTCCGCCCCCTCGGTGACCACATTCCCCTCAAAGGCGTCCAGGATACACCGGATCACATCGTCAATATACACCAGGGGGAGGGAATACTCTGGGTCCCGCACCTGGATGGGGAGACCCCGGGCCACGTTGTGACAAAAGGTGGCCACCACGCTGTTGTAGTTGGGGCGGCACCATTTGCCGAACACTCCCTCCATCCGGAACACATAGACCGGGGAGCCCATCTTCTCCCCGTGGGCAAAGATGGCGTCCTCGGCGGCCCGTTTGCTCTTGCCGTAGTCGTTGTCCAGCTCCGCCTGGATGCTGCTGGTGACCAGGACCGGGGCTTTGTTCCCCGCCTCTTCCAGAAGGGAGCGAAGGGTCTCGGTGAGGCCGGTGTTCCCGGTATAGAAATCCTTGGGGTCGGTGGGCCGGTTGATTCCCGCCAGATGGACCACAAAGGCGGCCCGGCGGCAGTAGTCCGCCAGGGTCTCCAGGGTATCCTCCTTCTCAAAGAGGAGAAGGTTGGCGTATCCGGCAGTCTGGAGGGTGAGGGTCAGGTTCCGGCCCACAAACCCGCCGGCCCCGGTGATGAGGATGGGAGATTCAGGATTCAAAGCTCTTCAAAGCCTCCTGTACATAGTCGGTGGTGAGGATCTTGGCCTTGGTGCCGGCCACGTCCAGCCGGGTGGTGTTATGGCTGGTGTAGGCCTCGTCGGGGATTTTCTCCTGGCCCTGGATGAAGAACTTGTCGTAGTTCAGGTCCCGGGTATCGGGATGAACCCGGTAGTAGCCCCCCATATCCTCGCTCCGGACCCGCTCCTCCACGGTAAGGAGGGTCTCATACAGCTTCTCCCCGTGGCGGGTGCCGATGATCCGGGTGCCGGTGTCCCCGAACAGCTCCTGGACGGCCTTGGCCAGGTCCCCGATGGTGGAGGCGTCCGCCTTCTGAACGAACAGGTCCCCGGGGTTGGCGTGCTCAAAGGCGAACATGACCAGGTCCACCGCCTCGTCCAGG
>CALXEN010000182.1 GCA_944387325.1 uncultured Clostridia bacterium
CCAGGGCCCGCCCGATGCTCCGGCCACTGTCCCGGTCCTCCACGCCCTCGACGCCAAAGACGGTGCCCCGGCGGAGAAGGGCATTGTAAATGTAGAAATAAGGGTTCTCGCTGGTGGAGGCGATGAGGGTGACGGTCCCCTCCTCAATACACTCCAGCAGGCTCTGCTGCTGTTTTTTGTTGAGATACTGGATCTCGTCCAGGTAGAGCAGGATCCCTCCTGCCGCCCCCAGGGTCCCGATCTCTCCCAGCACCGCCTTGATGTCCCCGGTGCCGCAGCTGGTACCATTGAGCTTGTGGAGGGCCATCCCGCTGTTTTCCGCAATGATCCGGGCCACCGTGGTCTTGCCGCAGCCGCTGGGTCCGTAAAAAACCATATTGGGGATTTTTCCGCTGGCAATGGTGCGGTAGAAAACCTGGTTTTTCCCTAAAAGGTGCTGCTGCCCGCAAACGTCGTCCAGGGTTGCGGGGCGCAGCCGCTGGGCCAGTGGCTCTGTCATGGCGTCCTCTTTCTCTTACTGATAGAGGGGGAAGCGGCTGTTCAGCTCCTCCACCCGGCGGATGATCTCGTCCTTCTTGTTCTCAAAGTCAAAGATACAGTCGGCAATGCACTGGGCAATGATCTCCATCTCGGCCACCCCGAAGCCACGGGTGGTGACGGCAGGGGTGCCTACCCGGACGCCGCTGGTGACGAAGGGGCTCCGCTTCTCCCCGGGGACGGTGTTCTTGTTGGCGGTGATGTTCACCTGGTCCAGCCGCTGCTCCAGCTCCTTGCCGGTGATCTCCAGATCGGTAAGGTCAATGAGCATGGGGTGGTTGTCGGTGCCGCCGGAGACCAGCTTGATCCCCCGGTCCTGAAGTCCCTTGGCCAGAGCCTGGGCGTTCTCCACGATCTTGTGGGCGTACTCCCGGAAGGAGGGCTGAAGAGCCTCCCCGAAGCAGACCGCCTTGGCGGCGATGACGTGCTCCAGAGGGCCGCCTTGGGTGCCAGGGAAGATGGCACTGTTGATCCGCTTGATGAGGTACTCGTTGTTGGTGAGGATGAGACCGCCCCGGGGTCCCCGGAGGGTCTTGTGGGTGGTGGTGGTCACCACATCGGCGTAGGGCACCGGGCTCTGGTGAGCGCCCCCGGCCACCAGGCCGGCAATGTGGGCCATATCCACCATGAGCATGGCGCCGTAGCCGTGGGCGATCTCAGCCAGCCGCTCAAAGTCCAGGGCACGGGGATAGGCGGAAGCGCCCGCCACCAGCAGCTTGGGCCGGACCTTGGCCACCTGCTTGGCCAGGACGTCGTAGTCCAAATATCCGTTCTCGTCCACCCCATAGGCGACGAAATTGTAGTTCTTGCCGCTCATGTTGGCGGGGCTGCCGTGGGTCAGGTGTCCCCCCTGGGACAGGTCCATTCCCATGACGGTGTCCCCCACGTTGAGGAGAGCGAAGTAGACTGCCAGGTTGGCCTGGGCGCCGCTGTGAGGCTGGACGTTGGCGTACTTGGCCCCGAACAGCTTGCAGGCCCGCTGGATGGCCAGATCCTCCACCTCGTCCACATGGACACAGCCGCCGTAGTACCGGTGGCGGGGGTACCCTTCGGCGTACTTGTTGGTGAGGACGATGCCCATGGCGGCCATCACCGCAGGGCTGACTACATTCTCGCTGGCGATCAGTTCAATGTTCCGGCGCTGGCGGGCCAGCTCCCGGTCCATGGCAGCTCCCACTTCCGGGTCTGCCTTGGCCACCAAACCAATGGTATCCATCATATCTGCGTACATACTCTTTTCCTCCCGTCTTTCCCTATGGGGCATTGTTTAAAAACACCTTTATTATACCGGCTTTTTCCCGCCGTTTCAACCCTCCGCCTTGCAAAAGTCCCCCAAACTCCGTATAATGTCCCTAACGAGAGAGAAAGGCAGGTTTTCCCTATGACCAAATCAGAGCTGGCCCTGGAATGCATCCGGCGGCTGAAGGAGGAATATCCCCTGGCCGACTGCACCCTGGACTACGACCACGCCTGGCAGCTGCTGGTGGAAGTGCGGCTGGCTGCCCAGTGTACCGACGCCCGGGTGAACGTGGTGGTGAAGGACCTGTTTGCCAAATACCCCTCCCCCGCCGCCCTGGCCGCCGCCGGAGTGGACGCTGTGGAGGAGGTGGTCCGGCCCTGCGGTCTGGGCCGGAGCAAGGCCCGGGACATCGTGGCCTGCATGGAGATCATCGCCGACCAGTACGGCGGCCGGGTGCCGGATGATTTTGACGCCCTGCTGGACCTGCCGGGGGTGGGGCGAAAAAGCGCCAACCTGATCATGGGGGATGTGTTCGGCAAGCCCGCCATTGTCACCGACACCCACTGTATCCGGCTCTGCAACCGGATCGGTCTGGTGGATGGGATCAAGGACCCCAAGCGGGTGGAGATGGCCCTCTGGAAGATCATCCCCCCGGAGGAGGGCAGCGATTTCTGCCACCGGCTGGTCTACCACGGCCGGGAGGTCTGCACCGCCCGGACCAAGCCCTTCTGCGACAAATGCTGCCTGGCGGACATCTGCCAGAAAAATCTTTGAACCATTTTTCTTGACAATTTTTGCATCCTGCGCTATCATACCCTCAGACATAAAAACAGGGGCGCTGGGGGCTTCCCCGGCTGAGATTGGAGCGAATTGCAGTTCCAGGTCGCCTTGAACCTGATCCGGGTAATGCCGGCGTAGGAAGTTTGACGATAGTTCTGCCATTCTTGCGCCTGCATGAGTTTCATGCAGGCGTTTCTTTTTGTTTTTATGTCAAATCCAAAAAACAAGGAGAAATCAACTATGAAAACCACCAGCAAGACCCGTATCCTGGTGGAGGGGGCTCTCATCATCGCCCTCACCACCATCCTCAGCTACATTAAGTTCATGGATATGCCCATGGGCGGCAGCGTGACCCTGGAGATGTTCCCCATCGTCCTCATGGGGTACCGCCACGGTGTAAAGTGGGGCTGCTTTACCGGCTTTGTCCACGGCTTTCTGCAGATGATCCTGGGCTTCAGCAATGTTCTCTACTGCACCACCCTCCTGAGCCAGATCGGCTGTATCCTTCTGGACTACATCCTGGCCTTCACTGCTCTGGGCCTGTCCGGTCTCTTTGCAAACGCCTTCTCCAACAAGCTGGCCGGCCTCCTCACCGGCAGCATCGTGGCCTGCGGCCTGCGGTTCTGCTGCAGCTTCCTCTCCGGCTACCTGCTCTACGGCTCCTCGGCTCCCGAAGGGATGCACCCCGCCTATTACAGCCTGATCTACAACGGAGCCTATATGCTCCCCAGCGCCATCCTGGTCTGCGTGGTCATGGTGATCCTCTACAAGACCGCCCCCAAGCTCTTCCAGGCATAACTTTAAGGCATTTTCTT
>CALXEN010000183.1 GCA_944387325.1 uncultured Clostridia bacterium
CCGTTGAGCTGATTACCCCTGTTGCTATGGAAGAGGGCCTGCGTTTCGCTATCCGTGAGGGTGGCCATACCGTTGGTTCCGGCGTTGTTTCCAAGATCCTGGGCTAATCCGGTTATCTGGAATTAACATTCAAACGATCAAAACCCCTGTCCTTCGGGACAGGGGTTTTTCTTTGTAAAATGGGCCTTTGGGGTTGCCGTTTTACGGGGAAAATGGTATGATTATGGGAAAGATCAATCCAACCACAGGGAGGAAAAACCATGCAGCAGCGTGAGACCGTCATTGTCCTGGATTTCGGCGGACAGTACAATCAGCTTATTGCCCGCCGGGTACGGGAATGCAATGTATACTGTGAAATTTATTCCTATAAAACCGACCTGAATACCATCAAGGAAAAAAATCCCAAGGGCATTATTTTCACCGGTGGCCCCAACAGCGTTTATCTGGAGAACGCTGCCGCCTGCGACCCTGAGATTTACAGCTGGGGCGTCCCCATTCTGGGGATCTGCTACGGTTCTCAGCTTATGATGCACCAGCTGGGCGGCAGGGTAGAGCGGGCCCCGGAGCGGGAATACGGCAAGACCCTGGTCCATGTAGACCAGAGCAGCAAACTGTTCCAGAATGTGAGCAAGGATACCATCTGCTGGATGAGCCATAATGACTATATCAGCCAGGCAGCTCCCGGCTTTTCCATCAGCGCATACACCGACAGCTGCCCTGTGGCTGCGGTGGAAAATGCGGAAAAGGGCCTGTATGCGGTCCAGTTCCATCCCGAGGTGCTTCATACCCAGGAAGGCACCAAGATGCTCCACAACTTCGTCTACAATGTCTGCGGATGCAAAGGGGACTGGCGGATGGACTCCTTTGTGGAGACCACCATTCAGGCTCTCCGGGACAAGATCGGGGGTGGCAAAGTCCTCTGCGCCCTCTCCGGCGGGGTGGACAGCTCTGTGGCGGCGGTCATGCTTTCCAAGGCAGTGGGCAAGCAGCTCACTTGCGTCTTTGTGGACCATGGCCTGCTCCGGAAAAATGAGGCGGAAGAAGTCTGCCAGGTGTTCGGCCCGGAAGGCAATTACGAGCTTAACTTCATCTGCGTCAACGCACGCCAGCGGTTCTACGATAAGCTGGCCGGGGTCACCGAGCCGGAACGCAAGCGCAAGATCATTGGGGAGGAGTTCATCCGGGTCTTTGAGGAGGAAGCCAAAAAGATCGGAAAGGTGGACTACTTGGTTCAGGGAACCATCTACCCCGATGTGGTGGAGTCCGGTGTGGGCGGAGAGTCCACCGTTATCAAGAGCCACCATAACGTAGGCGGCCTGCCCGATGATGTGGACTTTAAGGAGATCCTGGAGCCCCTCCGTGACCTGTTCAAGGACGAAGTCCGCCAGGCAGGCCGGGAACTGGGAATCCCCGAATACCTGGTCAGTCGCCAGCCCTTCCCGGGCCCCGGCCTGGCCATCCGGATCATCGGGGACGTGACCCCCGAAAAGATCGCCATGGTCCAGGATGCGGATGCCATATGTCGGGAGGAGAGCGCCAAGGCCGGCCTGGATGAGCAGGGGAACCAGTATTACGCCGCCCTCACCAATATGCGGAGCGTGGGGGTCATGGGGGATGAGCGCACCTATGATTATGCCATCGCCCTGCGGGCGGTGACCACCACTGACTTTATGACCGCCGAGGCCGCCGAGATCCCCTGGAGCGTCCTGGGCACCGTCACCCGCCGGATCGTCAACGAGGTGAAGCACGTGAACCGTGTCCTCTACGACTGCACCGGTAAACCCCCGGCCACCATCGAATTTGAATAAAAGACACAGACCAACCGGCCTTTCCCAGGCTGGTTGGCCTTTTTTGAAAAAGAGCTCCAGGAAGTCAGACGGAGCGTAAACTCCAGCGGAGGGAAAGTGAAATTTTCCTTTCCCCGTTGCTTTTGCCCGAACTTTGGATATAATAGGAGTGCGGAAATTTTTGCAGAAAATTATTTCGGGATCCTGCAACCAACCGCTGCAAAATGGTGTCAGGATGAATAGGGGACCCTGCCCCGGGAGGACAGTGCGTCCCCGTACACAGGACATACTTTTATTTTGGAGGAAACACAAATGAAAAAATGGATCGCTCTTATGCTGGCTCTGGTGCTGGCTCTGACCCTGGCCGGGTGCAGCAAGGATACCCCTTCGTCCGACAGCGCAGGGGAGGAGGCAACCGCCCCTGTGGCAGCAGACGCCCTGGAGCTTCTCAATAAGGTGTGGGACACCTATGGGGAGGACGAAAAGTTCCCGGTCATGGGCGGGGACTTTGACGAGGCCAACCAGAGCATGGAAGGCCCCGGCAAGTTTGGTCTGGAGGACACCGCCGCCCTGGATAACACTCTGGCTCTGCCCGCTGATGCCGCCGGCCAGGTGCTGGACGCTGCTTCTCTCCTCCACATGATGAACGCCAACACCTTCACCTGCGGTGCCTATCAGCTGAAGGAGGACGCCGACCTGGCCGCCTTCACCGCCGCCATCCAGGAGAATATTGCTAACCGTCAGTGGATCTGCGGCGCACCCCAGCAGTATTATATCGCCACCGTGGACAACTTCGTCATCGCCGCCTTTGGCCATGATGAGTTGATGGATGTCTTTAAGGAAAAGGTGGCTTCCGTCTACCCAGACGTTCAGGTGGCTTACGAAGAGGCCATTGCCTGAGGATGAAATAACCCGAAAGGGCATTTGAACCATGCTATTTTCCAGCATTACCTTTCTTTACTATTTCCTACCCGCCGTGCTGGTCCTCTATTTTCTGGTGCCGGCCCGGGGAAAGAATCTGGTCCTCCTGATTTTCAGTCTCCTCTTTTACGGCTGGGGAGAACCGGTCTATCTGATCCTGATGGTGTTTTCCATCACCCAAGGGTATATCCTGGGCAGGCTCATCCAACGCTTCCAAAAGACCCCGCTGGCCGGGGTCTTTCTCTGGTTGTCGGCGGCTTTGAGCCTGGGGATGCTGGGCTTTTTCAAATACTGGGATTTCCTGGCCGGGAACCTGAACCAGCTGGGCCTGGCCAGCCTCCCCCTGGCCCGGGTCACCCTGCCCATCGGCATCAGCTTCTACACCTTTCAAATTCTAAGCTATGTGGTGGATGTCTACCGGGGAAAGGTGGCGGCCCAGCGGAATTACCTGCGGCTGGCGGTCTACATCTCCATGTTCCCCCAGCTCATTGCCGGGCCCATCGTCCGGTATTCCGAGATCGAGCCTCAGCTGGCCAGCCGGCCCCACACCTGGGAAGGGGCCGCTTGTGGAGCCTCCCGGTTCGTCATAGGGCTTTCCAAGAAGGTCTTGCTGGCCAACACCCTGGGAGAGCTGACCCAGATGTTCCGGGATTCCGGGGAGAAATCCGTCCTCTTTTTCTGGCTCTACGGTCTGGCCTGCGCCCTCCAGATCTACTTTGATTTTTCCGGGTACAGCGATATGGCCATCGGCCTGGGCCGGATCTTCGGCTTCCGGTTTTCCGAAAACTTCCGCCACCCCTTCATCTCCGGCTCGGTCACTGAATTCTGGCGGCGGTGGCACATCTCCTTGGGCAGCTGGTTCCGGGACTACCTGTATATCCCTCTTGGCGGCAGCCGAGTCTCTAAGGGCCGCTGGGTGGTGAACATCCTGGCGGTCTGGCTGGCCACCGGCCTTTGGCACGGGGCTCAGTGGAATTTTGTGGCCTGGGGCCTCTTCTTTGGCCTGCTCCTGGCAGCGGAAAAGCTGTTCTTCCTGGACAAACTGGAACGCCATCCGGTGGCGGGGCATCTCTACCTGCTGCTGGTGGTGGTCTTTACCTTTGTGATTTTTGACAGCGACGGTCTGGGGGATGGCCTTGCACGGGTGGAAGGCCTGCTGGGCCTGGGAGGCTATCCTCTGGTATCGGGGGAGGCCCTTTACGCCCTGGCCAGCTATGGATTCATTCTGGTGCTGGCCTGCCTGGGGGCAACGCCCCTCCCGGCGGCTCTTGCCCGCAGACTGACAAAACGGCTGCCCCGGCTGGGGGCGGCAGTTCAGCCTCTGCTCCTGGTAGCCCTGCTGGGAGCCTGCACCGCATTTCTGGTGGATGGGTCCTTCAACCCCTTCCTCTATTTCCGGTTTTAAGGGGGAAGCATGATGGAATGGAAAAATAAAATCATTATTCTGTTGCTGGCCCTCTTTCTGGGCGGTTTCTCCCTCTGGAGCGCCCTGGCTCCCGACGCTGCCCAGTCTCTGACAGAACGGCGCCCCCTGGCCCAGCGCCCGGAGCTGACCCTGGAAACGGTGGCCTCGGGCAAATTCATGTCCCAGTGGGAGGAGTACGCCCTGGACCAGTTCCCCCTGCGGGACGGCTTCCGGAGCCTGAAGGCCTGGATCTCCCTTGATCTGCTGAGGCAGAAGGATGTGAACGATCTCTACCTGGTGGAGGGGAGCATCTCCAAGCTGGAGTATCCCCTGGACCAGGATTCGGTGGATTATGCCGCCCAGCGGTTCCGCCTGGTCTATGACCGATACCTGGCGGATACCTCCTGCACCGTCTACCTCTCTGTTATTCCGGACAAGAACTATTTCCTGGCCCCCCAGGGCGGGTATCCCACCCTGGACTATGAGGCCCTCATCCAGAGCCTGACCTCCCAGATGGACTATGCCCGGTATCTGGATGTTACGGGATACCTGTCGGCGGAGGATTACTACCTTACCGACCCTCACTGGCGGCAGGAGAATCTCCTGGACCTGGCCGGATATCTCACCGGGGCCATGGGCGGGGCGTGGTCCGACGACTTTCAGCTCCACCGGGAGCGTTCCTGCTACCGGGGAACCTACTGGGGGCAGCTGGGCCTGCCTCTCCCGGCGGAGGACCTGTGCTGGCTCACTTCTCCGACCTTAGAGGAATGCCGGGTCTACGACTACGAGACCTTCGCCTGGCAGGAGGGAGTCTACGACCTTTCCCAGCTGGAGGGGGCGGACCCCTATCAGCTCTTCCTCTACGGCTCCAAATCCCTTCTCACCATTGAGAACCCGGCAGGAGACCCGGACCGGGAACTGATCATTTTCCGGGATTCCTTCGGCTCCAGCCTGGCGCCTTTGCTGGTGCAGAACTATGGCAAGGTGACTCTGGTGGATATCCGGTATATTTCTCCCATGATTCTGGACCGGTTTTTGGAATTCCAGGGGCAGGACGTCCTCTTCCTTTACAGCACCTCGGTGCTGAACAACAGCGTCACCCTGAAATAAATTCCTGCAAAAGGTCCATACTCCCTCTGTGGGAACAGGGGGAGTGTTTTTATGTCCAGGACCAGGCTATTTGTATTGTATGGTTTTTTCCTGTTGGCCTTTCTGGTGGTGCTGGGCCGGGTCTATCTGGCGGCGGAGAACCAAAGCTATGCCCAAAGCGCCCAGGCCCAGACCACCGTGGACCTGGAACTGCCCCGGCAGCGGGGAAATTTTTACGACCGGGAGGGCCGGCTCCTCACCGGCTACTCCCTGGACTACTATGCCCTCTGCGTGCCGGGCCAGAGCAGCTATGACCGGCTCTTTGCCCTGGCCGATTACCAGGCCCAGAATACTCTTTACCAGCGGCGGAACAGCGCCAGTCCCTTCCTCATCCAGGTGGATCAGGACCTGACCACCCGAGGTATCTACACCTATACGGCCCCCCACCGGTATCTTCCCGTTCCGGCGGCCACCCATCTCCTGGGTTACCTGGACGGGGAAGGCCACGGGGTATCGGGGCTGGAGAAAGCCCTGGACGATCTTCTCTGGCAGCAGGGGAGCGTACCGGTGGTGGAGTGCGTCACTACCGGTACCGGGGCTCTCCTGGAGGAGGAAAAACCCCAGGTTACTGGCAGGATGCCGGGAGAGGAGGGGATCCGCCTGACTCTGGACCTGGCCATACAGCGGGAATGCGAAGCGGCGGCGGACCTGTACATGGACCGGGGCGCTATCCTGGTGCTGGATGTGGACACCGCCCAGGTGCTGGCCAGTGTCAGCCGCCCGGACTATGACCCGGAGAATGTGGCGGCCAGCATCCAGGCCCAGGACACCTCCCTCATTAACCGGGTCACCAGCCAGTTCAGCGTGGGCTCGGTCTTCAAGCCGGTGGTGGCTCTGGCCGCCCTGAAAGAGTGGAAGGGAAACTTTACTTGGAACTGTGAGGGCTGGGTGGAGGTAAACGGCCAGGTCTACCGGTGCGCCCAGGGCCGGGCCCACGGGGAGATCGGGATGCAGGAGGCCCTGGAGAAAAGCTGCAACTGTTACTTTATCCAGCTGGGGCTCTCCCTGGGCGGGGATACCCTCCTGGAAACCGCCCGGGACCTGGGCTTCGGGGCGACCTGGAGCCAGGCGGGGGGCTTCTCCGCCAGCCCGGGAAACCTGCCCTCGGCCCAGGCCCTGGAGGGGGCAGGGGAGCTGGCCAGCTTCAGCTTTGGCCAGGGGCAGCTGCTGGCCACCCCCCTTCAGGTGGCGGCCATGATGAACGCCATCGCTGCGGACGGGGTGTACCGGGACCCCACCTTTCTCCTGGAGACCCTGAACCAGGATACCATGGTGACAGTGACGGAGTATCCCCGGCCGGAGGAACGCCGGATGATGACCTCTGCCCAGGCGGCCGCCCTCCGGGAGATGCTGGCCGGGGTGGTGGAGAACGGCCTGGGCCGGGCTGCAGCCCCCCTGGAAGGGACCGCAGCCGGAAAGACCGGCACCGCCCAGACAGGACGGCTGAATGAGGAGGGGGAGGAGTATATGGATTACTGGTTCGTGGGCTTCTACCCGGTAGACGACCCCCAGTATACCATTCTGGTCCTCCAGGACGAGGCGGTGGAGGTGTCCACCAGCTGTGCCCAGATCTTTTCCACCCTCTGCAACTGCCTTTATTACGGGAAAACAGTTGACATGGGGGAGAGATGAGACTATAATGTGGGTATATTCAGAATGGCATGGAAGGGGTCAAACCCGCTGAACCGCCCACCAGAGAAGGCAGCCTAGGCTGGAAGCTGCCCGGGAGAAAAGCAGGTGCGCCGCCCCGGAGCCGCCCGGAGAGATCCGGGCGTAATCCCTGCGTTAAAGGGAGATAAGCGGCAGGGGAGTTCCCCTGCAAATAGGGTGGTACCACGGAAGCAGCAGCCTTCGTCCCTTGATCTGGGATGGGGCTGCTTTATTTTGGGTAATTTTTCAATACAAGAGGAGAATCAATCACCATGGAATGGACCGGTTTGAACCAACTGAGAAACAAATATCTCACTTTTTTTGAAAGCAAGGGGCACCTGCGGCTGGACAGCTTCCCCCTGGTCCCCAAGTACGACCCCAGCCTGCTGCTCATCAACAGCGGTATGGCTCCCATGAAAAAATGGTTTCTAGGTCAGGAGGAGCCGCCCCGTCATCGGGTGACCACCTGCCAGAAATGCATCCGCACCCCTGACATTGAGAGGGTGGGTATCACCGCCCGTCACGGCACCTTCTTTGAGATGCTGGGCAACTTCTCCTTCCCGGCCT
>CALXEN010000184.1 GCA_944387325.1 uncultured Clostridia bacterium
GCCTCATTCCCCACCCTCCGCTGTGAGAGGAGCGGTGACGGCCCGGGACAGGCGGATGAGCTCCCGAGGGTCCACCTCCAGCTGGGTGCCCACCCGGCCGCCGGAGACACAGATGGCGGGCCAGGCCAGACAGCTCTCATCAAAGACGGTGGGATACTGCTTCTTCATTCCCAGAGGACTGCACCCGCCCCGGACGTATCCGGTATACCTGGTCAGGTCGGCCAGGTGGAGCATGGAGACGCTCTTCTCCCCCACTGCCCGGGCCGCTTTTTTCAGGTCCAGCTCGGCTGCCACCGGGATGACAAAGACGCAGCAGCTGTCCTTCCCCGCCGGTTTGGTCACCAGGGTCTTGAATACCGCCCCCGGTTCCTGGCCCAGCTTCCGGGCCACGCTGACCCCGTCAATGGCTCCGTCCTCATGGTCGTACAGATGTATCTTGTAGGGCACCTTCTGGGTGTCCAGCAGCCTGATGGCATTGGTTTTCAGTTGTTTCCCCATCTGTTTCCCCTCTTTTCTCTTTTCTCTTTTCCCTTTTCGCTTTTTCAGTATACCAACATCAGTACCAAAGGTCAAAACCCATTTTTCCCCAGAGGGAAATTTTCTCAAAAATTTCTCATTTTCAGAGGTTGACTTCGCCGCTTTAAAGCGCTATACTACCCACAACAGAATGATTTCGGAAAGGAACTATATCCTATGAACCGTCCCTTCGCAGCTTCCTATTATGGCTTTACCTTTTGCTATTTTTATGGCAAGAGGTTTTTGTGCTGCGAGCGTACCGGCGGAATGGGGTAACAAGAGATCCATTCCTTTGTTTTCCGGGGCCTGCGGCACAAGCCGCAGGCCCTTCTTATTTATAATGATAATGGAAACCAAAAAAGAGAAAGAGGTTGCAAGGTTATGATCGTAATTTTGAAGAAAGACGCTTCCCAGAAGATGATCGACCAGCTCTGTGAGGAGCTGCGGGTGCGGGGGCTGGAGATCAACGACTCCAACGGCGCCGACACCCACATTCTGGGCCTCATCGGAGACACCAAGGCCATTGCGGAGAGCTGGATCCTGGCCCACCCGGCGGTGGAAACCTGCCGCCGAATCAGTGAACCGTACAAGAAAGCCAACCGGAAATTTCACCCGGAGGATACGGTGGTAGAGGTAGGCGGCGTCAAGATCGGCGGCGGGAACTTTACCGTTATGGCGGGGCCCTGCAGCATCGAGACACCCCAGCAAATGAATGAGGTAGCCCGCCGGGTGAAGGCGGCAGGGGCCGGGATCCTCCGGGGAGGCGCCTTCAAGCCCCGCACCTCTCCTTACAGCTTCCAGGGCCTGCGGAGCGAAGGGCTGGACCTGCTGCTCCAGGCCGCCGGGACCACCGGCCAGCCGGTGGTCACTGAGCTGATGAACACGGAACACCTGCCCCTCTTCGACAAGGTGGACACGATCCAGATCGGCGCCCGGAATATGCAGAACTTTGAGCTGCTGAAAGCGGTGGGCCGGACCAACAAGCCGGTGCTCCTCAAGCGTGGGCTCTGTTCCACCCTGGAGGAGCTGGTCATGAGTGCCGAATACATCATGGCGGAAGGGAATGAGAATGTGGTCCTCTGTGAGCGGGGGATCCGCACCTTTGAGACCAGTATGCGGAACACCCTGGACATCTCCGCTATCCCCATGCTGAAGAAGATGACCCATCTCCCCGTCATCATCGACCCCAGCCATGCCGCCGGCATCGCCTGGATGGTGGAGCCCCTGGCCAAGGCTGCGGTGGCGGTGGGTGCAGACGGCCTCATGATCGAGGTCCACAACGATCCCGCCCATGCACTCTGTGACGGGGCCCAGAGCCTGACTCCCGACCAGTTCGACAGCCTTATGACCGACCTGAAATCACAGCTGGGATTCTTTGGAAAGGCCCTGAATTAAGACATTTTCCCGTTTCTTTATCCCGAAGCCCGGCACCGCCGTTTTGACGGAGCCGGGCCTTTGGTGTATAATGGGGGCAGTTTTCACAAAGGAGAACCGCCATGAAAGCGAAAATCATTCCCGAGCCCAAACGGGCTCTTCTCTGGAACTGCCCGGCAGGCAGCGACGATTACCATAAAGCGGAAGCTCTCTGTGCCCGGTACGGGCTGGAGGTCCTGGCCCTGTCCGGGGCGGACGTCGGAAAGACCGTCGGCTTCCTCTGCGGCTTCCGGGGAGCCAATCAGGCGGCCACCCTGGAGTATCTGGAGGATTCCGCCTATCCCCCGGCCATCCTCCTCTGCGGGCTGGAACGGGGGCAGGTAAGCGGGTTTGTGGACCAGCTCAATGCAGCCGGAGCCAATTTTCCCCTGAAAGCCCTGGTGACTATCCACAACCGGGAGTGGCGGCTGTCCCAGCTGCTGGAGGAGCTGGCCCGGGAGCGGAAGGAATGGGAGGGCAAGGAGGTATGAAACGGCTTGCCGCCCTTTTTCTGGCCGCCCTTTTCCTCTTGACCGGGTGCAGCCCCAAGGAACAGGAACCGGAAAAATATGAATACATCTGCTGGGATGTGTTTGACACCGTCACCACCGTCCAGGGATATGCCCCCAGCCAGGAGGTATGGGACCAGGCCATGGAGGTGTTCCACAACACCCTCCTGGAATACCACCAGCTCTACGACATCTACAATGAATACCCCGACCTGGTGAACCTGGCCTCCCTGAACAAGCTGGCAGGCCAGGGGCCCGTGGAGGTGGATGACCGAATTTTAGACCTGCTGGAGCTGGCCCGGGAGGTGTATGAGCTGACTGGCGGACGGACCAACGTGGCCGCCGGGGCGGTGCTTCGTCTTTGGCACGACGCCCGTACCCTGGGCCTGGACGACCCGGATCAGGCCGCACTGCCGGATCAGGCCGCCCTGGAAGAGGGAGCCCTCCACTGTAATATGGAGGACCTGATCCTGGACCGGGAGGCGGGAACCGTGGAACTGGCCGACCCGGAGATGAGCCTGGATGTGGGGAGCATTGGAAAGGGCTACGCCACCGAGGTGGCCGCCCGGGCCGCCGTGGAGGCGGGGGTGACCAGCGCCTACTTCAATGTGGGCGGGAACAGCCGGACGGTAGGGTATAAGCCGGACGGTTCCAGCTGGGTGGCCGGGCTGGAGACCCCCTGGAAGGAGGACGAGACCCTCCCCGCCTATCTGGACGCCCTGAACATCTCCGATCTTAGCCTGGTGGTCAGCGGGGACTACCAGCGCTACTACATGGTGGACGGGGTAAAGTATCACCACCTCATCGACCTGGAGACCCTCTACCCTGCCAACTACGCCAGCTCAGTGGCGGTGATCTGCGCTGACAGCGGCCTGGCAGACGGCCTGTCCACCGGGCTGTTCTGTATGGCTCCCCAGGAGGGCCTGGAGCTGGTGGAAAGCCTGGAAGGGGTGGAGGCCAAATGGCTCTTCCCGGACCAGACCAGCCAGGAGAGCAGCGGCTGGAAAAATTATCAGTCGTGACCTTTATATATGGAAGTATAAGAGGAAGGCAGTCTTTCAGGGGCTGCCTTCCTTTTTTGTGAAAAGTTTTCTTTATTCTCTTGACACCGCTCAAAAATTGTGTTATTGTATTAGTGTAGTAATACAAACATACAGGAGGCGCCTATGAACTGGAAATTCACCGGGGACCGCCCGGTATATCAGCAAATCATGGAGACCCTCCGGGGCGCCGTCCTGAAGGGAGAACTTCCCCCCGGGGGGAAAGTTCCCTCGGTTCGGGATCTGGCAGCCCAGGCCCAGGTCAACCCCAACACCATGCAGCGGGCTTTGACCGAGCTGGAGCGGGAGGGATTATTGGTAGGGGGCGGCACCAGCGGCCGCACCGTGACCCGGGAGCAGAAGGTGCTGGAGGCCATGCGGGAGGAAACTCTGCGGGCTCTGGCCCGGGAGTGTGCCGAAAAGTTTATGGTGTTCGGGGTGACCCCCACCCAGGCCGCCGGGCTGCTGCTGGCATTGGACGAAGTAAAGGAGGAATCGTAAGTGGAACAGACTGTATTGGAGGCCCGGGGGCTGACCATGCGGTATCACAAGACCCTGGCCCTGGACGGGCTGGATCTGGCCCTGCCCCAGGGAAAGATCGTAGGGCTTCTGGGGCCCAACGGCAGCGGTAAGACCACCCTCATGAAGCTGACCGCCGGACTGCTGACCCCCACAGGGGGAGAGATTCAGGTTTGCGGCCAGAAGATCAGCCCTGTCACCAAAGCTCTGGTTTCTTATCTGCCGGACAAAAGCTATTTCAGTTCCAAGCAGAAAATTTCCCAGTTGCTGGACACCTTCCAGGATTTTTACCCGGATTTTGACCGGGAGCGGGCGGAAAATATGCTGGGCGCCCTGAACATTTCCCTGGACGCCCGGCTGGGCAGCCTGTCTAAAGGGAACCAGGAAAAGGTGCAGCTGGTGGTGGTCATGTCCCGGCGGGCCCGGCTCTATCTCCTGGATGAGCCCATCGGCGGGGTGGACCCCGCTGCCCGGGATTACATTCTCAACACTATCATCACCAACTATGACCCCCAGGCCACCGTGGTCATCTCCACCCATCTCATTGGGGATGTGGAGCGGGTCCTGGACGAATTTGTATTTATAAACCAGGGAAAGGTGCTCCGCCAGGGCGCCGCCGACCAGGTCCGGGAAGAGACCGGAAAATCCCTGGATGAACTGTTCCGGGAGGTGTTCAAATGTTTGCCAAACTGCTGAAATACGAGTGGCGTGCCACCAAAGGCTTCGTCTGGCTCATGTTCCTCATCAGCCTCAGCGCTGCGCTGGTGGGCGGGCTGTCCCTCCAACATCTCATGCGGGTCAGTCAGACCCAAGCCCAACAGACCCTTCTGACCGTCATGGTCCTGCTGATCTTTTTAGCCGCCATGGTGGCTCTGCTGGTCTGCGCCGCCGCCAACCTCTTCTTCACTCTCTGGCGGTTCTACCGCAGCCGGTTCACCAGTGAGGGGTATCTCACCTTCACCCTGCCGGTGACCACCCACCAGATCCTCCTCTCCAGCTTTGTGAACTGCCTGCTGGGTGCGCTCTGTGCCCTGGGCACCCTGATGGTCAGCTATCTTCTCATGGGAATGATCGCCTGCGCCGGTTTCCCCGGTTTCTTTGCGGCACGTTGGGAGATTCTGGGAGCTCTGTTCCAGAGCATCGGGTGGCTTTTCACCGGAGAAAACGTGCCCCTCTTCTTCCAGATGGTGGCCCAGATCCTCGTCAGCGGGGTGTGCGAGATCCCAGTCATCATGCTGGTCATCACCGTGGGGGCCATTTTGGCCAAAAAGCATAAAGTGGTGGCTGCCGTTGCCGTTTACTACGGCATCCAGATGGCGCAGGTCCTGATCACTGGGGCCGTGGGCACCGCCGCCGGCACCTCCCTCCTTCTCCTGGATACCTCCGCCTCCTACGGCTGGACCCTTACCTTCTCCACCCTTCTCACAGTGGTGGTGGGGATAGCCAGTTACTTCCTCATGTACTATCTGGTGGAGCGGAAACTGAACCTGGCCTGATAGAGACAAAGAAGGCAGACCCTGTGCGGTCTGCCTTCTTTTTGTTTAAAATCACTTGCTCAGCAAAATCCGGTCGTTGTTCATCTCCCGGCCTGCTCCCTGGGCGAACTTCTGGAGAAGGTCATCCACCGTCAGTCCGTCCCTTTCCGGGCCTTTCAAATCCAGAACGATCTTTCCCCGGTCCATCATGAGGGTGCGGTTCCCCATCTCCAGGGCCTGGTGCATATTGTGGGTAACCATGAGGCAGGTAATGTGGTGTTCCGCCACAATCTTCCGGGTCAGGTCCAGCACCTTTTGGGCGGTGCCCGGATCCAGGGCGGCGGTGTGCTCGTCCAGCAGCAGAATTTTGGGGGTGACCATGGTGGCCATGAGCAAGGTCAGTGCCTGGCGCTGGCCGCCGGAGAGCAGCCCCACCGGCTGGCTCATCCGGTCCTCCAGCCCCATATCCAAAAGGGCCAGCTGCTGGCGGAACTTATCCTTCTCCTTCCGGGTGACCCGGCTGAAAAAGGCCCGCTGATGGGTGGAAGCCCGCAGGTAGGCCAGGGCCAGGTTTTCCTCAATGGTCATGTTGGGGGCAGTTCCCCGGAGAGGGTCCTGGAAAAGGCGGCCGATGCTCTTGCTCCTCTTATACTCGGGCGTGAAGGTGATGTCCTCCCCCTCCAGGATAATGGAGCCGGAGTCGGGGATGAAGCTGCCGGCAATGGCTGCAAAGAGGGTGGATTTTCCCGCCCCGTTGCTCCCCACGATGGTGGCAAAATCCCCGGAATCCAGGGTAAGGGAAAGGTCCTGGACCGCCTTTTTTTCATTGACGGTGCCGGGGTTGAAGGTCTTGCTGATATGGTCGATCTTAAGCATGGGTCTCTTCCCCCTTCTTTGCTGCCCGGGCGGCAGCCTTCTGCCGCTGAAGGGCGATGGCGGACCGGACCGTGGGGCTGGCGATAGCAATGGCCACAATGATGGCGGACACCAGCTTGAGGCAGTTAGCGTTCATATTCAGGCGGAGGGCCACGGCAATGATGATCCGGTAGAGGCAGCTGCCCAGCAGCACCCCTGCGATCCGGCGGCCCACCCCGCCCCGGCGGCCTACCAGGGTCTGGCCGATGATCAGGCTGGCCAGGGCAATGGTGACCATGCCGGTGCCGATGTTGATATCACAGCTTTTCTGGTACTGGCTCTGGAGGGCTCCGGCCAGCCCGGTGAGGGCATTGGCCAAACAGAGGCCGGCGGTGATGGTGAAGCCGGGATTGATGCTGGATGCCCGAACCATGTCCGCATTGTCCCCGGTAGCCCGGATGGAGAGACCCAGCCGAGTTCCCATAAACAGCTTGATGAGGAGGGCTGCCCCCAGGGCGAACACTGCCAGCACCGCCAGCTTGTACCAGCTGCCCAGCATCGGCTGGAGGACATCCTTGGCCAGGTCAAAGATGGTGATCGCTTTATTCATATTCACATTGCTGGAGAAGCCCCCGCTGGTGCCCAGCCCCATGACCCACAGATTGATGGTATAGAGCCCGGTGTTCACAATGATCCCAGCCAGGATGCTCTCCACCTTCAGCTTGGTCTGGAGGGTGGCATTGATAAAACCGGACAGGCAGCCGATGGCCATGGCGGCAAGGAGAGCCAGGAAGGGATGGCCCAGGAAGGTAAGGGCCATCTGGGCGGAAACGGCGCACCCCAGGGTGAAGGTGCCGTCTGTGGCCAGGTCACAAAGGTTGAGGGTGGTAAAGCTGATGTAGAGGGCCAGGGTGACCAGGGAGAGGATACAGCCCTGTTCCAAAGCCGTCTGAAGCATACTCAAGGTAAAGAATGACATAGTTTCCTCCGGGTGACAAGGGTCCAGGGGACAGCCCTGCGGACTGTCCCCTGCCCATTTGATTCAGGTCAGCTTTTCAAAAATCAGAAGGAATCGCTGGTGGCCAGGCCCTCCACCATGGTGCAGAGAGGCTCCAGAGTGGAGACCACCTGGTCGTAATCCAGGCCCAGGGCGGCACAGGTGTCGGTGTTGATGGAAGCCTTACCGTTGTCGAAGGTCTGGATGGGGGTGGCGGCGGGATCGGCCCCGTTCAGGAGGATCTCCACTGCCATCTGGGCGGTCATGGTGCCCAGGTTCTCGTAGTCCACGCCGTAGCCGCAGAAGGCGCCTACCAGGGCGAAGGAGTCGGCCCCGCAGAAATGCTGGACGCCGGCATCAATGAACTTCTGGTAAAGGGCGGGCTCGGCCACCTGGACGGTGTTGTCGGTGGGGGTGAATACTACCTGCACCCCTTCGGCGATGAGGGCATCAGCGGCCAGGGAGAGGTCATCGGTGGTGGTGCCGGTCTTTTCCACATACTCAATGCTGTTGGCATCCAGGAATTCCTTGGCGTGCTGGATGGCCAGGGTGCTGGAGTCCTGGGAAGCGTCATAGAGGAGGCCCACCTTGGTCAGGTCGGGGTTGAGGGCGGTGATGAGATTGAAGATGTTGGCGGTGTCCAGGGCGTCGGAGGCACCGGTAATATTCCCCCCGGGAGCGTCCATGGAAGCCACCAGCCCGGCCCCCACAGGGTCAGAGACGGCGGCGAAGACCACCGGCAGCAGGTTCTCGGAGGTGGCGTTCTGGACCACCATGGCGGTGGGGGTGGCAATGGGGATGAGCAGGTCCACCCCGCTCTCGATCATCTGGTTGGCGATGGTGGTGATGGTGCTCTGGTCGGCCTGGGCGTTCTGGCTGGTGTAGGCGATGCCGTTGGCGGTCAGCTCGGCCTCAATGGCGGCCTGGATCTGGTTCAGGCTGGGATCGTCCACATAGTTGATGATCCCCACGGTGAACTGGGCGTCCTCGGGGGCGGCGGTGTCCTCCGTGCCGGTCTGTGCGGCGGTGTCCTCGTCGGTGGAGGCGGCGTCACTGCCGCAGGCAGTCAGGGAAAAAACCAGGGTGAGGGCCAGGACCAGGGCCAGCAGTTTCTTCATTTTATTCATAACAAGTACCTCGTTTCATTATTTCAAAGGGTGGACAGGCGGACAAAGGAACTGCGCCATCGCCATCGCAGAGATTGATTATATGGGGTGTCGTGCTGTTTCATAACTGGGTCCGCCTCCTTTTCCGGGGGTACGAGGGGTATAAAAAAACTGCCCTCGTACAATTTCTTGTACAAGGACAGTGTAAAAATCAATCACTGCGGTGCCACCTTGTTTGCCGAAGATTTATTTCTCCGACCACTCTGCGGGATGCCAACACATCCTCACTCTGTAACGGGAGTGCCCGGCGCAGCTTACTTCTTCCGGTTCAGCCTTGCCCTCGGCGGTCCATTTGTCTGCGCCGCTTTCTGCCCCTTCCCAGCTGCCGGGGCTCTCTGTGAGTGCGCTTGCAGTTTTATCTCCGCCTCATCGGTTTATCTAGTTTATATCACTTCATCCGGATAAAGTCAATACCCTTTTGAAAAATTTTAAAGGTCATTCTTTTCCAGGCTGGCCAGGTAGGCGGCAGGGCCGCTTTGGTACAGGTCTCCCCCTGCCGGGTCCAGAAGAACGGTGAGGGGCATATCCTTCACCCGCAGCTTCCGCACCGCCTCGCAGCCCAGGTCAGGCCAGGCGATGATCTCCAGTTCTTCCACACTGGCAGCCATGAGCGCTCCGGCGCCCCCCAGAGCTCCCAGGTAGACGGCTCCGTTCTTCACCACACTATCCTTCACTGCCTGGCTCCGGGCGCCTTTTCCGATCATGGCAGCCAGTCCCAGGTCCAGCAGACGGGGGGTATAGCTGTCCATCCGTCCGGCGGTGGTGGGGCCTGCCGCCCCAATGCAGCAGCCGGGACGTTCCGGGGTGGGGCCTACATAATAGACCGCCGCCCCCTGGATGGGAAAGGGCAGCTCCTCTCCCCGGTCCAGCTGTTCCGTCATCCGCTTGTGGGCGGCATCCCGGGCAGTGTAGACAATGCCGCTGAGCAGCACCGTATCCCCTGCCCGCAGAGGAGCCAGAGCCTCCCGGGTGAGAGGGGTGGTCAGACGATATTCCATGTTTTTCCCCTCCTTTACAGGCTGCCGGTGGCCCGCCGGGTCACATGGCAGCTCATATTCACCGCCACCGGCAGGCAGGCCACATGGGTGGGCATCTGCTCAATGGCCAGGCCCAGGCAGGTGGTCCGGCCCCCAAAGCCCTGGGGGCCAATGCCGGTGGCGTTGATCTTCTCCAGCAGTTCCTCTTCCAGGGCTGCATAGTAAGGGTCGGGGTTAGGCTGATCAATGGGCCGAAGGAGGGCCTTTTTGGCTAGGTAGGCCACCTTGTCAAAGCTGCCCCCGATGCCGATCCCCAGCACGATGGGAGGGCAGGGGTTGCTGCCCGCTTTCAGGACGGTGTCCAGGATGAACTCCTTCACCCCTTCCACCCCGTCGGCAGGTTTTAGCATGGCCAGGCGGCTCATGTTCTCGCTCCCTGCACCTTTGGGGGCCACCGTGATGGTGAGAGTATCTCCCGGCACCAGGTGGGTGGTGATAAAGGCGGGGGTATTGTCCCCGGTATTTACCCGGTTAAGGGGGTCTCCCACCACGCTTTTCCGGAGATATCCCGCCTCATATCCCCGGCGGACCCCTTCATGGATGGCCTCTTCCAGGTCCCCTTCCAAAACCACCTGCTGGCCCAGCTCCACAAAGACACAGGCCATGCCGGTATCCTGGCAGATGGGAAGGCACTTTTTCCCCGCCAGGGTCAGGTTATCCTGAAGCAGTCCCAGAGTGGTCTGGGCCAGGGGCCAGGGCTCCTCCTGACGGGCCCGGTCCAGGGCCGCCCGGATATCCGCCGGAAGGCTGGTATTGGCCTGGATGCAGAGCCGGGCTACCAGGCTGGAAATCTCTTCCTGAGTAATCACTTTCATGGGTCTCTCCTTAAATCCGGGCTACGCCGGTCTCCCGGGCAGCCTGGGCCACGGCGGCGCTGATGGCTTCCACCACCCGCTTGTCAAAGGGATCAGGGATAATGTACTCGGCGTTCAGTTCCTGGGGGGTGATGATCCCGGCCAGGGCCTTGACAGCGGCCAGCTTCATCTCCTGGTTGATGTCCCGGGCCCGGACCGACAGGGCCCCCTTGAACACCCCGGGAAAGGCCAGCACATTGTTGATCTGGTTGGGAAAATCGCTCCGGCCGGTGCCCACCACTGCCGCCCCGGCCTCTTTGGCCAGGTCGGGCATGATTTCCGGGTTGGGGTTGGCCATGGCGAAGACCACGGCCCCGGGGGCCATGGTCCGGACCATCTCCTGGGTCAGGCAGCCTGCCACACTGGTGCCGATAAACACGTCGGCTCCCTCCACAGCCTGGGCCAGACCGCCGGTGAGATGCCGGGGATTGGTGATCTGGGCCAGTTCCTTCTTCTGGCCTTCCAGTCCGGCGGGGCGGTCCGGGTAGAGGATGCCATGCTCGTCCACGGCAGTGATGTCAGAAGCCCCTGCGGCCCGCAGCATTTTGATGATGGCAGTACCGGCAGCCCCGGGGCCATTGTGGACGATCTTCACATCCTTCAGGTCCTTCCCCACCACCTTCAGGGCATTGAGGAGGGCGGCGGTGACAATGATGGCGGTGCCGTGCTGGTCGTCATGGAAGACCGGGATATCCAGTTCTTCCTCCAGCACCCGCTCGATCTCAAAGCACTCGGGGCTCCGGATGTCCTCCAGGTTGACGCCGCCAAACACAGGGGCGATGAGTTTAACTGCCTCCACCACCTTGGCAGGGTCCTGGGTGTCCAGGCAGATGGGGAATGCATCCACTCCCCCGAATTCCTTGAAGAGAGCGCATTTTCCCTCCATCACCGGCAGACCGGCGGCAGGACCGATATTTCCCAGCCCCAGTACGGCAGTGCCATTGGTGACCACCGCCACGGTGCGGCCTTTGCAGGTGTAATCATAGACGGTTTCGGGATTTTCCTTAATTTTCCGGCAAGGCTCTGCCACGCCGGGGGTATAGGCGGTGCTGAGGGAATCCCGGTCCTGAATGGGCACCAGGCTCACGGTACCCAGCTTTCCCTTATATTTCCGATGGAGGTCCAGTGCGGCTTGATTGTAATCCATAATTCTTTCCCTTTCTGGTTCCCAAAATGATTCATAGCCTCATTATACTCTTTCCCTTTTTCCATTTCCACCCTGTTCTCCTTCCTTTTTTCTTGTTTTGCAATGAAATTGTTATGATTTCGCAGAAGTTTTTTCTTTCTTTTTTCACAAATAGGAGGTATAATGGTTGTCGCTATGCCAAGCAGAAACCACTAAAGGAGGAAAACTCTGTGAATTTTAAAAAGATGCTGGCTCTGGTATTGGCTCTGACCATGGTTCTTTCCCTGGCCGCCTGCGGCAGCGATACTGCCGACGCCGACCAGACCACCGACACCGATACCACTGACGCCAACGCCCAGTACGCCATTGACTATGCCGATTTCTTTGACGAGGACGGCAACTGGCTGGAGCTGAACGCCGCCGATTATGTGACCCTGCCCGAAGATTACAAGGCCATTCAGGTTCCCCAGGCGGAAGTGGCCGCCACCGACGAAGAGCTTCAGAGTCAGATCGACTATCTCCTGGAGTCCTTCCCCGAGACCCTGGAGATCACCGACCGTGCCGTTGCTGACGGAGATTCCGTCAACATTGATTATGTGGGCAGCATTGACGGAGAAGAGTTTGACGGCGGCAGCACCGATGGTGCCGGCACTGTGGTGACCATTGGGGTGACCCAGTACATTGACGATTTCCTGGACCAGCTCATCGGCCATATGCCCGGGGAGACCTTTAATGTAGAGGTCACCTTCCCTGACGATTACATGACCGAGGAACTGGCCGGCAAGGACGCCGTCTTTGTGACCACCATCAACCACATTGAGGAGTCCAAGACCCCCGAGCTCACCGATGAGTTTGTGGCCACCAACCTGGCCAGCTACTACGATGTATCCACTGTGGAGGAGCTGAACGCTTACCTGACGGATATGATCACCGAGAGCAACCTGGACAACTATCTGTACAACTACATTCTGGAGAACTCCACCTTTGCGGAAGAGCTGCCCGCCATCCTCACCGACTACCAGAAGACCGATATGCTGGCCTACTACGCCAACTACGCCACCGCCTACGGCATGAGCCTGGAGGATTTTGCCACCTCCTATCTGGGCGTAGAGAGTGTGGATGCCCTTCTTGAGGACGAAGAAGTGCTGGCCTCCATGGAGGAGTATGCCAAGCAGTTCCTCCTCTACCAGGCCATCAGCCAGGACGCTGCCCTGGAGCTGGATGAAACCGACCTGGACACCTACCTCACCGATGTGGTGGGCAGCGAGGATCTGGACAGCCTGAAGGAGAGCTACGATGCCCGGTACCTGATGTTCAACTGCCGGAGCTACACCGCCAACCAGCTGCTGCTGGACGGGGCCCAGATGGTCTGATTTTTCCGTAATATCAAAGGGGACGGATGATTTCATCCGTCCCCTTTTTTGGCAAAAGTGCCGGAACCTTCGCAGGCTCCGGCACTTTTCTTCTGTATCAGCCCTTCACTGCCTCCAGGGTGGACAGGTCGTAGGGGGTGTTCTGGTAAACATAGTAGTTCAGCCAGTTGGTGTAAAGGAGGTGGGCATGGCCCCGCCACCGGAAGATGGGCTCCCGGGAGGGGTTATCCTCGGGATAATAATTCACCGGCACCGGGATGTCCATTCCCCGGTTGATATCCCGGCGGTACTCGCTGTCCAGGGTAAACTTGTCGTACTCCGGGTGGCCGGTGAGGAAGATCTGCCGGCCGCTGTCGGTGCTCATAAGGTAGACCCCTGCCCGGTCACTCTCGGCCAGGACCCGCAGTTCAGTACAGGCGTCCACATCCCGGCGGCGAACCCCGGTATGGCGGCTGTGAGGGGCATAGAACACCTCGTCAAAGCCCCGGACCAAAGGGTTGTTGGGCCGGGTGACCCGGTGCTCAAAGATCCCGAACATCTTTTGAGGAAGCAGCTCCTTCTGGATGCCGAAATGATAGTAAAGCCCCGCCTGGGCTCCCCAGCAGACATGGAGGGTGGAGTAAACGTTGGTCTTGCTGAACTCCATGATCCGGCAGAGCTCCGGCCAATAGTCCACCTCCTCAAAAGGGATGGTCTCCACCGGGGCTCCCGTAATGATCATCCCGTCATACCGCTGGTTCCGGATCTCATCGAAGGTCTTGTAGAAGGCCTCCATATGATCCCGGGACACATGGCTGGCAGTATGACTGGCCGTCTGGAGAAGGGTAAATTCCACCTGCAGGGGGCTGTTGGCCAACAACCGGGCGATCTGGGTCTCGGTGACCACCTTGGTGGGCATGAGATTCAGCAGCACGATCCGCAGAGGGCGGATATTCTGGGTGTGAGCCCGCTCCTCGTGCATGACAAAGATATTCTCCTCCCCCAGAGCCTGATAAGCCGGAAGAGTTTGGGGTATGATAAGGGGCATACTTAAATCGTCCTAACTTGGTTTCAGATTTTGTCCAGGGCCTGGGACAGGTCGGCAATGAGATCGCTGGCGGCTTCCAGGCCGCAGCTGAGCCGGACCAGGTCGGGAGCTACACCGGCGGCAGCCAGCTCCTCGTCGTTCATCTGGCGGTGGGTAGCGCTGGCGGGATGGAGACAGCAGGTGCGGGCATCCGCTACATGAGTCTCAATGGCAGCCAGCTTCAGATGCTTCATAAAGGTCTCGGCAGCCTTACGGCCTCCCTTGACCCCGAAGCTGACCACGCCGCAGCTTCCGTTGGGGAGGTACTTCTGGGCCAGCTCATGGTACTTGTCCCCGGGCAGGCCGCAGTAATTCACATAGCTGATCTTGGGATGATTCTGGAGGAACTGGGCCACGGCCAGGCCGTTCTCGCAGTGGCGCTGCATCCGGACATGAAGGCTCTCCAGCCCCAGGTTGAGAATAAAGGCATTCTGGGGAGACTGGATGGAACCAAAGTCCCGCATGAGCTGAGCGGTGCACTTGGTGATGAAGGCCCCTTCCTTGCCGAATCTTTCCCCATAGGTGATGCCGTGGTAGCTGTCGTCGGGGGTGGTAAGGCCGGGGAATTTGTCGGCGTGGGCCATCCAGTCAAACTTGCCGCTGTCCACAATGCAGCCCCCTACCCCGGCCCCATGGCCGTCCATATACTTGGTGGTGGAGTGGGTGACGATGTCAGCCCCCCACTCGAAGGGGCGGCAGTTGACGGGGGTGGCAAAGGTGTTGTCCACAATGAGGGGGACCCCATGACTGTGGGCGGCCTTGGCGAACTTTTCAATGTCCAGCACCGTGAGGGCAGGGTTGGCAATGGTCTCGCCAAACACGGCCTTGGTGTTAGGCCGGAAGGCAGCCTCCAGCTCCTCGGGGGTGCAGTCAGGATTCACGAAAGTAAACTCAATTCCCATCTTCCGCATGGTCACATGGAACAGGTTGAAGGTTCCGCCGTAGATGGTGCTGCTGGCCACTACATGGTCGCCGCAATTGGCAATATTGAAGATGGCGTAGAAGTTGGCTGCCTGGCCGCTGCTGGTCAGCATGGCGGCAGTGCCTCCCTCCAGCTGGCAGATCTTGGCTGCCACATAGTCGTTGGTGGGGTTTTGGAGCCGGGTGTAGAAATAACCGCTGGCCTCCAGGTCAAACAGCTTGCCCATATCCTCGCTGGTAGCATACTTGAAGGTAGTGCTCTGGATAATGGGGATCTGCCGGGGCTCCCCGTTCCCAGGGGTATAGCCTCCCTGTACACAGATGGTATCACGATCAAAACTCATATTGGTTCATCCTTCCCTTAGAGCCGGAGGCTCTTTCCATATTATTACCTATAATACACGGTCTTGAGCCCGGGGTCAAGGCGGGGAAGGGGCAGGAACGGCCCAGGAAAAAATTCACAAATTATTCATTGACAGCGTTGCTCATTCGTTGTACAATGTTAGCAGTCAATGAAGGAGAGTGCTAATTATGTTTATTTTTCTCTTTAATTCAATAGATTTTTCCTTTGATAAGCTTTAGCAGATTTCGGGAAAGAATTGCTAAAAACAATGTTACAGAGGGGGTTTGACCTATGAATGTCAATCGTTTTACCCAAAAAACCATGGAAGCGGTCCAGGCTGCCCAGCAGCTGGCCGTGGAATATCAGAACCAGGCTTTGGAGCCCCAGCACCTGCTGGCAGCCCTGGCCGACCAGCAGGACGGGCTGATCCCGCAGCTGCTGGAGCAGATGGGGGTACATCCCCAGAATTTCGCCCAGGCGGCCATGGAGAAGGTCTCCCTTCTCCCCCACGTCACCGGCAGCGGCCGGGACCCCGAGAAGGTGTATATTACCCCTGACCTGGACAAGGCCCTCAATGCCGCCGAGGCCCAGGCCAGTGCCATGAAGGACGAGTATATCAGCGTAGAACACGTGTTTCTGGGGCTGCTGGAACATCCCGGCTCCGCCTGTGCCGAGGTGTTCCGCCAGTTCTCCATTGACAAGAACAAGTTTATGGCTGCTCTTGCCAAAGTCCGGGGAAACCAGCGGGTGACCAGCGACCATCCCGAGGATACCTACGACGTGCTGAAAAAGTACGGCCAGGAGCTGGTGGAGATGGCCCGGCAGAACAAGCTGGACCCGGTCATCGGGCGGGACAGCGAGATCCGGAACGTTATCCGGATCCTGAGCCGGAAACGGAAAAACAACCCCTGCCTGATCGGGGAACCCGGCGTGGGCAAGACCGCCATTGCGGAAGGTCTGGCCCAGCGGATCGTCCGGGGGGATGTGCCCGAAAACCTGAAAAACCGGAAGGTGTTCAGTCTGGACATGGGAGCCCTGGTGGCCGGCGCCAAGTACCGGGGGGAGTTTGAGGAACGGCTCAAAAGCGTCCTCAACGAAGTGAAAAAGAGCGAGGGGGAGATCATCCTCTTCATTGACGAGCTCCACACCATTGTGGGCGCCGGCAAGACCGACGGTGCCATGGATGCAGGCAACCTGCTCAAGCCCATGCTGGCCCGGGGCGAACTCCACTGCATTGGTGCCACCACCCTGGACGAGTACCGGCAGTATATTGAAAAGGACCCTGCTCTGGAGCGGCGGTTCCAGCCGGTCCAGGTGGATGAGCCCACCGTGGAGGACACCATCAGCATCCTCCGTGGCCTGAAGGAACGGTACGAGGTGTTCCATGG
>CALXEN010000185.1 GCA_944387325.1 uncultured Clostridia bacterium
CTATCCGTCAGCAAAGAACCTCTTGTTTTATAGATATGTTCAAAAAGCTGCCCTTTGATAAAAGGAATTGCCAGACAGATATTGAAAAGTTCAATCATTGCCGATTATATTCCCGTGGGTGAACGGATAAAAGGAGAACAGACATGACCTAAATCATATTTGCTCCAAAAGATACAATATTATTAGGCGTACTTTCTCGAAAGACTGAAAGGCCTCCGGAACTGAAGTTCCGGGGGCCTTCCAGCTTGCAAAGAAAGATTGGAGTTTTTGCGGGAAAATAGGGAGAGGAGTCAGGAATCAAACAGAGAAAAGAAGGTCGGAATACACAGGGAACGGCCAAACATCCGCGGCGGTCATGGTTTCCAGCTGATCCGCAGCAGAACGGGCTCTCGCCATATCGGACAGGATCACATCATGGCAGTAGGTCAGGGCCTTTTCGGTATCAGTGGGCAGCATGGCCAGGTCACTTGCCAGCTTGTTGCAGGCCTCCAGCAGTTCATCGGTTGTTTCACCGATTTCTTTGGCCGTAATTGTCTCATACTTGCAGGGAACGCCGGCCTTTTCCTTGTCAGCAGCCCGCTGGCAGAGGGTAGAGGAGAAAGAGGAAACGGCGGGCAGGATATCGTGGCGGATCATGTCCACCATGGTCCTGGCCTCAATGGAAATAACGGTTACATAGTTCTCAATGTGGATCTCGGCCCGGGCATTGATCTCTTCCCGGGTGTAAATTCCATGATCAACAAAGAGCTTGACATTTTTCTCAGCGGTATAGGCGGGCAGTGCATCAGGCGTGGAGACAAGGTTGCTGAGCCCGCGGCGCTTTGCTTCCTGAATCCAGGCATCGTCATAACCGTTTCCGTTAAAAATAATGCGCTGATGTTCAGTAAAGACCCGTTTAATCAGCTTCTGCAGGTCGCCCTGGAAGTCAGCGGATTTCTCCAACTCATCAGCAAACTGCTTGAGCTCCTCCGCCATGATGGTATTCATGGCAATGTTGGGGCCGGAAATGGACTGGGAGGAGCCCAGCATCCGGAATTCAAACTTGTTGCCGGTGAAAGCCATGGGGCTGGTGCGGTTGCGGTCGGTGTTGTCCTGGGGAATGGCGGGAAGCACATCCACTCCGATTTCCAGGGTTCTCTTTCCTGCCTCCTGGTAGGGGGTTTCGTTGATGATGGATTCCACCACGGCGTTGAGTTCATCTCCGAGGAAGATGGAGATAACGGCGGGCGGGGCCTCCTGGGCTCCCAGACGGTGATCGTTGCCGGCAAAGGCTACGGTGGCCCGCAGGATGTCCTGGTACTCATCCACGCCCTTGATAAAGGCGGCCAAAAAGAGCAGGAACCGGGCGTTCTGGCTGGGGGTGGAGCCGGGCTTGAAGAGGTTCTTTCCGGTGTCTGTACCCATAGACCAGTTGTCATGCTTGCCGGAACCGTTGACCCCTGCGAAGGGCTTTTCATGGAGCAAGCACACCAGACCGTGGCGGTCGGCTACCTTCTTCATGATCTCCATGGCCAGCTGGTTGTGATCACAGGCCATATTGGCGTCAGAAAAGATGGGAGCCATTTCGTGCTGGGAGGGGGCCACCTCATTATGCTTGGTCTTGGACAGCACGCCAAGAGCCCACAGTGTCTCATCCAGGTCCTTCATATAGGCGGCAACCCGGGGCTTGATGGCACCGAAATAGTGGTCTTCCAGCTCCTGCCCTCTGGGGGGAGTAGCACCAAAGAGAGTGCGGCCGCAAGTCTTCAGATCCTTGCGCTGGTTGTAGAGGTCCTTGTCAATGAGGAAATACTCCTGCTCGGGGCCCACCTGGGCGGTAACCCGCTTGGTCTCCGTGTCTCCGAAAAGGCGGAGGATCCGGATGGCCTGACGGCTCACCTCGTCCATGGACCGCAGCAAGGGAGTCTTTTTGTCCAACGCGTGGCCGCTGTAGGAGCAGAAAATCGTGGGGATGCAGAGGGAGCCTTCCTTTATGAAAGCGAAAGCAGTGGGATCCCAGGCGGTGTAGCCCCGGGCCTCGAAGGTGGCCCGCAGGCCGCCGGAGGGGAAGGAGGAGGCGTCGGGCTCGCCACGCACCAGTTCCTTGCCGGAGAACTCCATGATGATCTTTCCGCCACCGGCGGGAGTAATAAAGCTGTCGTGCTTCTCAGCGGTGACGCCGGTCATGGGCTGGAACCAGTGGGTGAAGTGAGTGGCGCCCTTGTCTACGGCCCACTGCTTCATGGCCTCAGCAATCTCATTAGCGGTGGAAATATCCAGAGAGGTTCCGTCAGTGATACACTTCTTCCATGCGTTGTAGGATGCGGTGGAGAGGTGTTCCTTCATCGTCTCCTCATTGAAGACCATGCTGCCGAACAGTGCGGGAAGTTTCATGGTGCTGTCCATTGTGTGACCTCCTGTATCATTGCTCTCAAAAAGCGAATTTAAAAAAGAACCAGAGGAACGGCTCTGTTTCCGGTAAAAAAGGCAAAGACGCCCGAGAATTTATCTCACGGGCGCCTTTGCCTTTTAGATGCCACGACTATAGCACACGATAATGAAATCCGTCAATGGACAATGTCCACAAGAGTTTAACAATGTAAATTGCAAAATTCTCCGCCTTTTATAGTGACCGCACCAGATTGGTATACCCGTTAAGGTAGAGATCCACCTCTGCCGCAGCGGTTCTTCCTTCTGCGATGGCCCAGACCACCAGGGACTGGCCGCGGCGCATATCCCCAGCGGCAAAAACCT
>CALXEN010000186.1 GCA_944387325.1 uncultured Clostridia bacterium
CCGTGGCGGGCTGCTGCGCCCAGATGGTGGGCTTTGCCGTCATGAGCTGGCGGGAGAATGGGGTAGGCGGTCTGGTGAGCCAGGGGCTGGGCACCAGTATGCTCCAGATGGGGAACATTGTCCGGAACCCCAGGGTCTGGATCCCTCCCATTGTAGCCAGCGCCATCACCGGCCCTCTGGCCACCTGTCTGTTCCAACTGGAGATGAACGGTCCCCCCGTGAGCAGCGGGATGGGCACCTGCGGCCTGGTAGGGCAGATCGGGGTCTACACCGGATGGGTAGCGGATGTGGCCAGCGGCGCCAAGGCCGCTATCACACTCTGGGACTGGGCCGGGCTGGTCCTCATCTGCTTTGTCCTCCCCGCCCTCCTCTGCGCCCTGGGCGGTGGCCTGCTGCGGAAGATGGGCTGGATCAAGGAGAATGATCTGAAGCTGGACGATTGAGAAGTTTCTTGAAAATTTTGAGAAGTTTGAGAAGTTTCTTGAGAAAACGCCTTGACAATCCCCAACAGGGATGATAAAATATATCTTGCGTTTAAGGCGTATGCGCTGGTAGCTCAGCTGGATAGAGTGTCTGACTACGAATCAGAAGGTCAGGGGTTCGAGTCCCTTTCAGCGCACCAAAGACACCCAGGAACCGGGATACGGTTTCTGGGTGTCTTTTTTTATTTCTGCCGCTTTTTTCCAATGCCTTGACATTTGGGGGAAAATCGGGTACACTAACCCAAGCACAATAGTGCTCGTTTGATACATTATCGCTAACAAGTGTATGCTTGTTGGCGATTTTATTTTGTCCGGGCCCTGCCCGGCAGAAAGGATCCGAAATATTTATGGAAAAGAAACTCCGTTGGGCCCGGTCCGGTGACTTTTTGAGCGGCCCCATCCTGCCCCCGCTGCTCCGCTTCGCCTTCCCTCTCATGCTCTCCCTGTTTTTACAGGCCTTTTACGGCGGGGTGGACCTGGCGGTGGTGGGCCAGTTCTCCCCCACTGAAAGCGCCTCCGCCGTAGCCACCGGCAGCCAGGTCATGCAGGTTCTCACCTGCCTGATCACCGGGCTGACCATGGGGGTCACCGTCCTTCTGGGAAAATCCATAGGGGCCGGAGACCACCGGAACGCAGGGCTGCTGGTGGTCAGCCAGATCAAGCTCTTCACGGGGGTGGCCTGCCTTCTCACGGTTCTCATGCTGGGCTTTGCCCCCCAGGTGGCGGTCTTTCTCAACGTTCCCCAGCCTGCCATGGCTGAGACCATCCGGTACATCCGAATCTGCTCGGCGGGGATCCTCTTCATCACCGCCTACAACGGGATCAGCGGCATCTTTCGAGGAATGGGGAATTCCCGCTCTCCCTTCCTCTTTGTCCTCATTGCCTGCCTGGTGAATGTGGTCCTGGACCTGGTCCTGGTAGGAGGCCTGGGAATGAACGCCTCCGGGGCTGCTCTGGCCACCGTCCTGGCCCAGGCTGTGAGCGTGGTCTTTTCCCTCTTTTATCTCCGGCAGCACCCCCTCCCCTTCACGGTGATGGACCACTGGCGGGAGAAAAGCCGAAACGTCTATAAAATCCTCCGGGTGGGATCCCCCATCGCCCTCCAGGATTTTTTGACCAACCTGTCCTTCCTTATCATCACTGCCATCATCAACACCCTGGGGGTGGCGGCCAGTGCCGGGGTGGGCATTTCAGAAAAGCTCTTCGTTTTCCTGGCCATCGTTCCCCTCTCCTTCATGTCCGCCCTCTCCAGCTTTGTGGCCCAGAACATGGGGGCCGGAAACCCCCGCCGGGCAGAGCAGGCCCTTTTTGCGGCCCAGCGGATCTCCTTCTGCTTCGGGTCCGGGATGTTCCTCCTCACCTTCTTTGCAGGGCGGGGGCTGGCCTCCCTCTTTGTGAGCGATCCCCAGGTCCTTACCGCCGCTGCCGACTATCTCCGGGGCAGTTCCTTTGAGTATCTTCTCTCCGCCTTCACCTTCTGTTTCCTGGGGTATTTCAACGGCCGGGAGCGCACCACCTTCGTCATGCTCCAGGGGCTGGCCGTTTCCTTCCTGGTCCGGATCCCCCTCTCCTATTTCTTCAGCTGCCTGCCTCAGACCGGGATGTTCCTCATCAGTCTGGCAGTGCCTGCCTCCGCCCTGGTCAACCTGACCCTATGCGTCCTCTATTTTCTCCGTCTCCGCCACCGGGACCGGAAAGAAGCCTCGTAACCGTTTTGAAACCCAGAAGCGCCCCCTGCACCGGTTTCCCGATGCAGGGGGCGCTTCGCTCTATAATGGTTTATGCCGGATCAATCCCGGTCCTGCTCCCGTTCCAGGATGGCCCCGGTCTCCGCATGGACCTTATACTCGTACTCCATATTGCCGGACTTGAACTCCACGTCATAGTGGGGGGTGCGGTCATCCAACTCGGGGCTGACCTCCAGCTCCCGCACCTGTTCGGCAGTGAGACCGGCGTCCTGGAGGGCGATGGTCTGGGCCTGCTCCACCCCGATGGTCTGGGTGGCTGCGGTCTGGTGGGTCTGCTGTTCCTGCTTCAGGACAGCGCCGGTGGTACCGTCGATCTCATAATCGTACTCCACCGTTCCCACCCAGAACTCCACCGAGTATTCCAACCGTCCGTCGTCCCAGTCCCGCTCTACCACCACATTGGCGGCCTGGCTGGCGGTGACTCCCGCATGGGCGAAGGCGGCTGCCTGGGCAGCCTCCTGTCCGATGTCAGAGCCAGAGGGAGCGGTCTGGGTCTGTTGTCCCTGCTGGGTCTGCTGGGTTTGCTGGGGTTGCTGGGTTTGCTGGCCCTGGTTTCTGGTTTCCTGGCTGTACTTCACCACGTTGCCGTTGAGGGCGTCCACGTCATACTCGTACTCCACCCCGGCGGCGCAGAATTCCAGCTCGTAGACCATCCGGCCGTCCTCGTAGTCGAAGTCCACTTCCTCCCAGGTCACATCCTGGGCGTCCACCCCGGCGTGGGTGTAGGCGCAGAGCCGGGCTTTTTCCACTCCAATGTAGGCCCCGTCGCTGGCGGTGCCGGTGGAGGTGAGGTTGGCGGTCTCATACTGGGGGTTGGAGGCCAGCAGGTTCAGCTCGTTCACCGAGAGGCCTGCCAGTTCCTCAAAGGTAAGGAGGCTGTTCTGGTCCACCAGGGACTGGATGAGGGTGGCCTTCCCCAGGGTGATGCCGTACTGGTCGGCCTTGGCCTGGAGGTCCTGGTTGGTTCCCACCGTCTGGGAGAGGATGGCCCCGTTCACCGAGGCAGAGGTGAGGATGGCCTCCACCTCCCCGGCCAGGGACTGCTCCAGGGCTTCGCCCCGGGCGGCGTCGTCGTCCTCCACCGTAATGAGGATGGAGTTGGCCAGTTCATCCACATATCCATGCTTCAGCAGGGAGCCCACAATGGCGTTCACCGCCACATTCAGGGGGGTGCCCTTCAGGTCCATCCCTTCCAGGATCTCTACCCCGTCCTGGTTGGCGGCCACCGCCGCCAGCACCTTCTGGTTCTGGTTGATGGAGAGCTCCACGCTGGGGTTTACGTCCAGGGAGACGATGGAGGCCACCTGGTTCAGCTGATAGAATCGGACGCCCACAAAGAGGGCCAGAGCCAGGCAGGCGGCTGCGGCCAGAGGGACAAACCGGCGGATACCGGTAAAATGCTTTTGATTGGTCATAGGGATCACGGTTCCTTTCTGCTCCTCGCAGCGGGAGAGGATCTCGTTCAGGTCGTCCGGGGCGGCGTGCTCCAGGGCGGCGGCCAACCGGCGGTTCAGTTCCTGTTCCTTCACCGGTCCTCATCTCCTTTCAGCGAAGCGTTCAATTTTTTCAGGGCTCGATGGTATTTGGACAGCACCGTGGGCAGAGGAAGGTCCAGCAGGGAGGCAATCTCCCGGTGGCGCATCCCGGTGACGGCGTGGAGGATGACGATCTGCTCCTCCTGGGCGGAGAGCTGTTTCAGGGCGGCCAGCAGCAGCTGCCGGTCCTCCCAGGTCACAGCGGGGGAATCAATGGCCAGGCTCTCCCATTCCTGGGGCTCCAGGTCCTGGGTCTTTCCCTTCTCCCGCAGCTTCATGAGGGACAGATTCTTTGCAATGGTCAGGATCCAGGAAAGGGGCTTGCCCTTGGCCTGATACTGGGGGGCCTTCTCCCAGACCCGGACGAAGGTGTCCTGGGTCACGTCCTGGGCGTCGTGGCCGTTCTTCAGGTAGGAGAGGGCCAGGCCGTATACCGCCGCCCGGGTGCGGTGGTAGAGTGCCGCCAGGGAATCCCGGTCCCCGGCAGCCAGCCCGGCCATGAGGCCTTCCAGGATCTCCGGTTGGAGATTCTCCCCGGCCTGGGCCGCCATTGCAACCAATAAGGTCATCATAAACCATTCGCTCCTGTCATCTGTATAATGCAGGGGGCCAGCCTTTTATTGCAGCCCCCCGCAAATTTTTTCAGGTTTATTTCCCTTCCATTATAAATTCCCCGCCGGGTCCTTGCAAGGGGCCTTCTGGGTGATCTGGTCACGGAAAATTTTCCGGAATCTGGTATCCTGAAATCAAAAGAGGCGAGTACCTATAAAACAATATGTTTGTTCCGTTTGCTCCTACCTCTACGATGAAAGCAAAGGCTTCCCCGAAGCGGGCATTGCCCCCGGGCTGGGAATCCCCCCTGGCACGGGGCCGGGAAGGACGATTCTCCCCCAGGAAGTATCCTCTCCAGCAGGCCCAGAACCCCCAGGTGGCGGAGGCTCTACTTCTCCCCGCCTTCAATGAGGAGCCCCTGCCCCGGCAGCAGCGGAACGCTGGAAGTGTTCGATCTGCGGGTATATCCACGAAGCGCCCCGCCCCAGGATTCCACCTGCCCGGTCTGCCACCAGCCCGCCCCGGTCTTCAAAAAAAATTTCCTGAACGTTTTTCCCTTATATATTGTGCCATAAAGGAGGGGCGGCCCCCGGTCAAGACCGGGGGCCGCCTCTCCTTTATTTTCCTCGTTTTCCCGTAAGGTGTTCTATTTTCAGCTCCAGGACCAGGAAATGTCCGGCGGAATCCAGGATCTCCCGGCGGGCCGCCTCCTCCAGGCCGGGGGAGTATTTGGCCCCCAGTCCCTCCATGGCCCGCTGGATCTCCCCGGGCTCCTCCAGGATCCGCACCCGTCCAAAGGCGATGACGCTGGCATAGTGGGTGGTGAATTTTTCCGGGTCCACCTGATCGGCGGCGATGACACAGAAGCTGGCCTTAGGATTGCGGCGGATTGCCTCCACCTTGGCCCCTTGGACCGCTGTATGGAAATAAAGTTTCCCTTCCCGGAACAGGTAGCTGAGGGGCACCCCATAGGGATACCCTTCAGGACCGGCCAGGGACAGGACCCCGGCGCTTCCCGCCTCCAACAACGCCCGGGCCTCGTCCTCCCGGAGTTGCTGGGCTTTTCTTCTCATTTCAGGAAACATATATTCTCCTCCTTTATTCCTCTGCCAGAGCCGCCAGCAGACCCCGGCAGCCTTCCTCCAGGTCCCGCCAAGTGGCGTCAAAATCTCCGGTGTACCAGGGGTCGGCCACCTCACCGGGGCGGTGGGTGTAGTCCATCATCAAATGGACCTTTCCTCGGGGGTCCCCGCCGCAGATCCGCTGGATGTTCCGCAGGTTGGCCCGGTCCATTCCAATGAGGAGATCATACTCCTCATAATCCTTCCGCTCCAGCTGCCGGGCCCGCTTGCCCTGACAGCCGATGCCGTGCTCCGCCAGCTTCCGCCGAGCAGGGGGATAGACGGGATTGCCTATTTCCTCGGTGCTGGTGGCCGCCGAGGCGACATGGAATTCTTTCTCCCGCCCCGCCCGGACCACCAGATCGTTCATAATGAACTCGGCCATAGGGCTCCGGCAGATATTGCCGTGACAGATAAACAGTATCCTGGTCATTGTTTTCTTCCTTTCTCTCAGTCCGGCAGGCAGAAGGCGAGGCCGGTGGTCAGGGGCCGGAGCCGATTTCCCATGAGGACGTCCAGCTGCCGGTAGGCCACCCCGCCGGTGCAGTGACCGGTATAGACCTTTTCCAGGCCGTACCGGGCGGCGGCAGAGGCCACCGCCTCCAGTTGGGGCAGGCTGAAGGTGCAGATCTCCTCCCCGTTTT
>CALXEN010000187.1 GCA_944387325.1 uncultured Clostridia bacterium
AGCAGTATTCACCACAATAGGAAATATCGAGGTGCTTTTAGGCACCATTTAAGCTGAGGAGGATCTATGAGTATTCAAAGCGAAATTGTAAGATTGCAGACGGCAAGGAACACCCTGCGGACCAAAGGCCTGGAGCTGGGGATCTCCGGGAGCAGCGATAAGCTGGATGCGCTGGCCACCGATTTCAGTGGCATTCAAAATCAGGGAGCAGTGTCTGCCCAGGTGAAAGAAGGAGAGACATACACCATCCCCAAGGGGTATCACAACGGCAGCGGCACAGTATCCGGAGTGGCCGGCGGCGGTAACTACTCTCTCCAGTCCAAGACCGCCACCCCTACCAAAAAGCAGCAGAATGTGACACCGGACGACGGGTACTACGGACTTTCTGATGTGACGGTGGCCGCCATTCCCGACCAGTTTCAGGATGTATCCAGTGTGACGGTGGCGCCTGAGGAGGTGCTGGCAAACAAAGTCTTTGTGGACAGCGATGGTGAGGTCCAGACCGGCACCATGCCCAATAACGGCACAGTAACCAAGACCCTGGACGCCGCCACCACCTCCATGACCATCGCCAAGGGATACCACAGCGGGGGCGGGGGCGTGAAGGTTGTCCTGGAGGAGAAGAGCGTGACCCCGACTGAGTCTTCTCAGAGCGTCACGCCCACCAGTGGCAAAGTGCTGTCAAAGGTCACGGTGGAAGCAATTCCGGCTGCCTACATTACCACTGATGACGCCACAGCTCAAGCCGGAGAGATCCTTTCCGGAAAGACTGCCTATGTGAATGGGACAAAAGTCACCGGCACCATGCCCAACAATGGGGACGTAAGCGAGGAAATGGACGGACTGACGGTGACCAGTGTGGACATCCCGGCCGGATTTACCTCCGGCGGCACAGTGACGTTGGGGGGAGACATCGAGGAGGCCCTGGCTGCAATTTAAGGGGAGGAAAGCGGGCTATGAGTATCAAGACGCAGCTGGAGCGCCTGACAGGAGCAAAGGAAAGTCTGAAGGAGGCATTGGAAGGAAAAGGAGTGACAGTCCCTTCCTCTGCCTTGCTGGAAGACTACACCGCTCTGGTTGAAAAAATCAGGACACAGGAATCGCTTATGGTCACCCTTCCATCCGCTGGCTGGCAGGGGAGCGAAGCTCCCTACACCCAGACGGTGGCGGCACCTAAAGTAGATGCGACTTGGCAATTTGATATTCCAGTAGCAATTTCTGAATCGGAGCAGAATGAGGAGATCGGTCAGGCAGCGGGCTTAATTTGCATGGTAGAGAGCGGAGAAGAGACCTTGACCTTCACTTGTGAGGAAGAAAAGCCGACTGTGGATTTGACACTGGTGCTGACAAGGGCAGTGCAGGCCACCCTACTGGCCTCGGACTGGGAGGGGGAAGAAGCTCCCTACACCCAGACCGTTGCGGTGGAGGGAATGACGGAAAGCTGGGTGATGGGACCACCAAGGCTGCTGGAACCAGACCAGGATCTGGAAAATGAAAGAGTCAAAATAACGGCAATTCAAAGTGGTAATGGGGAGCTGATCTTTGTATGCGACGCAATACCTGAAATGGACTTGACGCTCGTTTGCAGCAGATTTATGTGAAGGAGGAAGTATGGAAAGTATTTCGGAGATGATGACTGCCATGGTCCCTTTTCTGGCCGCCTTCTGCGGCTGGGCAGCGGGCCAGCTGCGGAAAAGCAGCAAGGAGACGGCGGCCATCAAAAGCGGACTGAAGGGACTGCTCCGGGCCAAGGTCATTGACCTGGGGCTCCACTATGTGGAGGATCAGGAAATCCCGCCCTATGGCCTGGAGACCATGAAAAGCTGCTACGACCCTTACATGGCCCTGGGGGACGGCGACCCGGCCGTCTCCCACATTATGAAAAAATGCGAATCCCTCCCGGTGAGATCCGGAAGGGACTAAGGAGGTACCTAAATGGAAATGAATTCTGTTGGAATGGCCACCGTGTTGGCCATCACCGTCATCTGCTACCTGGCGGGTGAGATCGCCAAGGCCAGCTCTCTGGCCAACAAGTGGATCCCCTGCCTTTGCGGGGTGCTGGGCGGGGTGCTTGGAATCCCGGCCATGAACCTTCTGGCGGATTTCCCGGCCACCGACCCCGTCACCGCCGTGGCGGTAGGGATCGCCTCGGGCCTGGCCGCCACCGGTGTGAACCAGGTCATCAAGCAGCTGGGCGACTCTGCCGATAAAGAGTAATACATAGGATAAGCCCCTGGGCCTGGATTTCTATCCTGGCTCAGGGGCTTGCTTTTATATTATCTGGAGGGCGGCTCTATATATTACCTGCCCTGGGGTGGGCGGCTTTTGCAGCTGAATGCAAAGAAGGTCCTCTAGGGCCTCCCGGTTGGTATCCCAGATACATTGAATCTGGCGCCTGATGGCAGAATCGACCGCCGCCACGGTACAATGCTCTGCAGCAGCTATAGCACCGTATACCTGCTTGGTAAGCCCACGGTGGGTGTCCGGCAGAATCGCCACCAGGTCAATGGCCCAGGCGAGGTGCAGGAAGCCCTGGCGGTGAGGCTGTCCGCCGATGGATAGAAGCCAGATCTGGGTCTCTTTCCGCTCCCAAGTTGGGGATGATTTTGTTTTAACCTCCATGAAAGTGCATCTCTTTTCTGCGTTTTTCGCTGAATTTCGGCCGATGGCTGCACTGTACACGATGAGGAAAAAAGTGTCAAATTTCCGGTTTATTGGTTCAAAATCTGGTTCAAAAAGGAAAAGGGACCTCAAAACTTGCGTTTTAAGGTCCCTTTTGTGGAGCGGCTGATGGGAGTCGAACCCACGTCCTCAGCTTGGAAGGCTGATGTACTAGCCGTTGTACGACAGCCGCATAACAAAGTATATTGTATCACAACTTTTCTTTTTGTCAACGGGAAAAATCCATTTACGGAAGAAAGGATTTATGATACAATGGCCCCAAAGCCCTCCCGACCCCTGTCTTGAACGGAGCGGGAGGAACGGATGAAGGAAAAAGAGGCAGTTATCTTATGCGGATGGTAATTAAAATCGGAACCTCCACCCTGGCCTATGGCACCGGGCGGCTGAATATCCGGCGGATGGAGCATTTTTGCAAGGTGGTCAGTGACCTGATCAATGCAGGAAATGAGATCATTCTGGTCTCCTCGGGGGCCATCGGCCTGGGGGCAGGGAAGCTGAACCTGGCCAGCCGGCCCCAGGACATTCCCGGCAAGCAGGCGGCCGCCGCAGTGGGACAGTGCGAGCTCATGTATATTTACGATAAGCTGTTCGGGGAGTACAACCACACGGTGGCCCAGCTTCTCCTAACAGCCGCCGACGTGAAGGACCCTGCCCGGGCCCAAAATTTTGAAAACGCCCTTTTCCGGCTGCTGGAGATGAAGGCCCTCCCCATCATCAATGAAAATGACACGGTGGCCACCGAGGAGATCGTCATCGGGGACAACGACACCCTGGCCGCCATTGTGGCGGAGGGTACCCAGTCCAAACTGCTGGTGCTCCTCTCCGACATCAACGGCTTCTATACCGCCGACCCCCGGAAGGATCCGGAAGCCCGGCTCATCTCCCAGGTGGAGGAGGTCACCCCCGAACTGGAGGCTCTGGCCGCCGACAAGGGCACCAGCCTGGGCACCGGCGGGATGATCACCAAGCTGAAGGCCGCCAAGATCGTTACCGCTGCGGGCTGTGAGATGGTCATCGCCAACGGGGCGGACCCGGAGATTTTGTACGATATTGTAAACGGGGAGCCGGTGGGCACCCGGTTTATGGCAAAGGAGGCAGCACAATGACCACCCAGCAGATTCTCAGATCGGCCAAAGCCGCCGCCCCCCTCCTTATGGGGGCGGATACCCTGACCAAGAACGCCGCCCTGGAGGGGATGGCCGCCGCCCTGGAGGAGAACACCTTCTCCATCCTGGCCGCCAACGCCCTGGACATGGAGGCGGCAAAGGGGACCATCAGCCCGGTCATGCTGGACCGGCTGGCCCTCAACGAGGAGCGGATCGCCGGGATGGCCCAGGGGATCCGCCAGGTGGCCCAGCTCCCCGACCCGGCCTGGAAGGTGCTGGACACCGTCACCCGGCCCAGCGGCATTGTGGTGGAAAAAACCGCCGTTCCTCTGGGAGTGGTGGGAATTATCTACGAGAGCCGCCCCAACGTTACAGCCGATGCCGCTGCCCTCTGCGTGAAAAGCGGGAATGCCTGTGTCCTCCGCAGCGGCAAGGAAGCCTGGCGGAGCGCTGACGCCATTGTGGCTGCCCTCCGGCAGGGGCTGGAAAAGGCGGGGCTGCCTGCTACCTGCGTGAATCTCATCCAGGACACCAGCCGGGCCTCCTCCCAGGAAATGATGGTGGCCAAGGGCCTCATTGATCTCCTCATCCCCCGGGGCGGGGCCGGGCTGATCCGGGCCTGCGTAGAGAACGCCACCGTCCCCTGTATTGAGACGGGGACCGGGATCTGCCACATCTACCTGGATGAGACCGCTGACCCGGAGATGGCAGTGAAGATTGTGGTCAATGCCAAGACCAGCCGCCCCTCGGTCTGCAACGCCGAGGAGGTGCTTCTGGTCAACCGGAAGGCGGCCCCCAATCTGCTCCCCCGCCTCTATAAGGCGCTGGTGGAGGACCGGGCTGCCGCCGGTCTGGTGCCGGTGGAGCTGCGGCTGGACAAAGAAGCTGCCGCCATCATTTCCGGAACTCCGGCGGGGGAGAAGGACTTTGACACCGAGTTCCTGGACTATATCCTGGCCGTGGGAGTGGTGGAAAATGTGGAGGAGGCCATCGCCCACATCAACGCCCACTCCAGCGGACACAGCGAGGCCATCGTCACCGCCAACGAGGAGAATGCCCGGAAGTTCGCCCGCCAGGTGGACAGCGCCGCCGTCTATGTGAACGCCAGCACCCGGTTCACCGACGGGGGAGAGTTTGGCCTGGGCTGCGAGATGGGGATCAGCACCCAGAAGCTCCACGCCCGGGGTCCCATGGGCCTGGGGGAGCTCTGCACCTATAAATACATTGTGAAGGGAACCGGCCAGACCCGGTAACCCGAAAAAAGCGCCTGACCACCGGTCAGGCGCTTTTGTATGCAGGTTGGAAGGTTATTCCGCCTTCCGCTCCCGGCCCATGAGCCGGGCCACGGTCTCCTTGCCGTCGGCGCCCTGGTTGATCATGGCGTCTGCGGCTTCCACAATGGGCATTTCTACCCCATACTTTTGGGACAGCAGCAAGGCAGCGTCCAGGGCGTTGAGGCCCTCCACCACCATCCCTACCTGAGCCTTGGCTTCCTCCTTGGTCTTTCCCTGACCAATGAGCTTCCCGGCCCGGAAGTTCCGGCTGTGCATACTGGTGCAGGTGACCACCAGGTCCCCCAGACCGGCCAACCCCATAAAGGTGGTCAGCTGGCCTCCCATGGCGCAGCCCAGCCGGGCCATTTCGGCGTTCCCCCGGGTGATAAGAGCCGCCTTGGTGTTGTCCCCGTAGCCCAGGCCGCAGCTGATGCCCACGCAGAGGGCAATGATGTTCTTCAGGGCGCCGCCGATCTCCACCCCTACCACATCGGTATTGGTGTAGACCCGGAAGTTGTTGTTCATAAAGATGTCCTGGACTTTTTTGGCGATCTCCTCGTCCTCACAGGCCGAAACGATGGCGGTGGGCAGATCCAGGCTTACCTCCTCGGCATGGGTGGGGCCGCTGAGGGCCACGATCCCGGCGGGGGCATCTCCCAGCACTTCCCGGAGAATCCCGGTCATGGTCAGCAGGGAGGGGGTCTCCACCCCCTTGGCTACGTCCACCAGGATCTGATGGCCGTTGATGTAGGGCTTTGCCTTCTCCGCCGTGGACCGGACAAAGACCGAGGGCACCGCAAAGAGGACCAGGTCGCTCCCCTCCAGGGCGGGGCCCATCTCCGGCTGATAGAGGATCCCCTTGGGCAGGACCATATCCGGAAGATTGGGGTGTACGCCGGTGCGCTCCAGGTTTTCCAGTTCGGCGGGAATGGCGGACCAGACCGTTACCTGATGGCCGTTGACAGCCAGCAGCCGGGCCAGGGCGATGCCCCAGGTGCCGGCCCCCAAAACAGTAGCTTTTACCATAGGATGGCACTCCTTTCAAAAAAGGCCGGCGGGAAACGGCCCCCGGCCTGTGTTTCACAAGGCTAACTGGATCCCCCGGCCTGTTCCCATGGCTCCTCTTTCCTCCCGGAAGGGGAGGGAAAGGGAAAACCGGAACGCCTTTGAGGCACAGCTTTACGGTATTATAACATAAAAAAAACTGAAATAAAACCCCGCCGGAAAAAGGAAAAGAAATGGACCGGGAAAAGTATTATTTTTCTTTTTGAAATTATCAAAAAGAGAAGGCAAATATTGTTCAAGTTTCCAAAAAAATGAAGCCGGAGGGGATGGCCTTCTGCCCCATTGCCAAAATTCCTGAAAGAAGATTGCTTTTTGCAGGTTCCCACCGTATCATAGAAGTAACGATCAGAGGGAGGAGGAGACCGCTTCATGGGCCAGCTGGAGAAAAAGAAAAAATCTCCGTTTGCCGGAAAGGGCGGACACCGCCGCTCTCTGGATCCGTTGTAACCAACTGCCGTAGTGTACCACCTGGTGCGCTGCGCTTTTTGTTTTTATGACCGTCTTTCCGGCGGCCCCACAGTGAAGGAGGAACGCATATGGAACAAAAGAAAGTTGCCGTCATTATGGGCTCGGACAGTGATTGGCCGGTGGTCAAGGCCGCCTGTGCCCAGCTGAAGGAGTTCGGGGTCCCCTTTGAGGCTCACATTCTCTCCGCCCACCGCACCCCTGCCGCCGCCGCCCAGTTTGCCAAGGCTGCCCGGGACAACGGCTTTGGCGTCATCATCTGCGCCGCCGGGATGGCTGCTCATCTGGCCGGGGCCTTTGCCGCCAACACCACCCTGCCGGTCATCG
>CALXEN010000188.1 GCA_944387325.1 uncultured Clostridia bacterium
GGTGAGATCATCGGCGTGGCGGTCTCCTCCGTGGCCATCGGCGGGATCCTCTACCTCCTCTCCATGGCATGGGGCGGCTACGGCTCCGCCGACCTGCCCGCTCCCCAGGCCATCCTTATGAAGATGCTGGTGGAGGGGGTTATGGGAGGCAACCTCCCCTGGAACCTGGTCTTTGCCGGAGTGTTCGTGGCCCTCATGGCAGAGGTGCTGGGGATCCCAGTGCTGCCCTTCTCTCTGGGCCTTTACCTGCCCATCTACCTTTCCGTTCCCATGGTGCTGGGCGGCCTGCTCCGCTGGTACCTGGAAAAGCGGAAGTACGGCTCCGACAAGGAGAAGAACGACGTGGTCCAGTCCGGCGTTCTCTACTGCTCCGGCCGCAGTGCCGGCGAAGGGATTGTGGGGATCCTGCTGGCGGTCCTGGCCATCGTTCCCTTCGGTGAAGGGTATGTAAGCGACGTCATCAACATCAGCGAGAAGTTCTCCATTGGCAGCATTGGCGGCCTGGTCTTCTTCGCTCTCATTCTGGCCACCATTTACCGGTATGCGGTGAAGGACCAGAAAAAGGGTAAATGATCCAAAGGATTGAGTTTTTCCCCGCAGGGCTGTATACTTTCAGGTATACAGCCCTGTTTTTCTAGGATAGGAGAATGCCTATGGCAAGAAAACCCAAAAATTATCTGGACTTTGTTCCCCTTATCAATCCCCGGAACAGCTGGGACCAGGACGACCAGGGAAAGGTGACCATCCACATGGTCCACCGGGGGGTCTACGCCTGGATCGCTCAGAAGTTTTTTCACCGTCCCCGGGTCAGCCACATTGACCTGGACCGGTACGGCAGCTTTGTCTGGACCCGGATCGACGGGAAAAAGACGGTGGGCCAGTTGGCCCTGGAAATGCGGGAAGCCTTCGGCCCGGAGGCGGAGCCCCTCTATGACCGGCTGGTGAAGTATATGCAGATCCTGTACAACAACCAGTTTGTGGTGTACAGAAAAACGGACCGGAACAAGCGGGGGTAACCGTCCCCGGAGAGGAGTATGAATATGAAGGTATTGAAGGAGATCCAGCCCCGGGAGGTCCTGGGCTTTTTTGAAGAGATGTGCGCCATTCCCCACGGGTCGGGCAACACCAAGGCGGTAAGCGACTGGTGCGCCGATTTTGCCCGGCAGCGGGGACTGGAATACCACCAGGACGGGGACAACAACATTATCATCATCAAGCCCGCCACCCCCGGGTACGAGGAGGCCCGCCCGGTGATCCTCCAGGGCCATCTGGACATGGTCTGTGAGAAGGAACCCGGCTGTGCCAAGGATATGGCCCGGGAAGGGCTGGATCTGGCGGTGGAAGGGGATTACATCTTTGCCCGGGGCACCACCCTGGGCGGGGACGACGGCATCGCCGTGGCCATGGCCCTGGCAGTGCTGGACTCGGATCGGCTGGAGCATCCCCGGATCGAGGCAGTCTTTACAGTGGACGAGGAGATCGGCCTGCTGGGGGCAGGGACCCTGGATGTGAGCCCCCTTCAGGGCCGCCGGATGATCAACATTGACTCCGAGGAGGAAGGGGTCTTTACGGTGAGCTGCGCCGGCGGCAACAACACCATCTGCACCCTCCCCCTGGTGCGGAGACCCTTCTCCGGCGCCGGCCTGCAGGTGACGGTGGGCGGCCTGGCCGGGGGACATTCCGGCTCCGAGATCCACAAGGGCCGTGCCAACGCCAACCGGCTTATGGGCCGGGTCCTTCGGGCAGCGGCAAAGGCCACCGGGCTCCGGGTGGACCGGGTCCAGGGGGGCTTAAAGAGCAACGCCATCCCGGTGGAATCCACCGCCTGGGTGGTGGCGGAGGACGGCCCGGCAGCCGCCCGGGCCATGGAACGGCTCTTCAGGGAGCTGGAAAATGAGTATTCCGCCACCGACCCCGGCATCTTTGTCCGGGTGGAGGAGGCCCCGGCGGCCTCCCTGCCCATGGATGAGGCCACTACCGGCCGGGTCATCTGTATGCTCACCTGCCTGCCCAACGGGGTCCAGGCCATGAGCCCCCAGATCTCCGGCCTGGTCCAGACCTCCCTGAACCTGGGGATCCTCACCTGCGAGGAGAAGGAACTGAAAGCGGTGTTCGGGGTGCGGAGTTCGGTGGATTCCCAGAAGGAGATGCTGAAAGAGCAGCTGGCCTGCCTCATGGAGCAGCTGGGCGGCACCGTGGCCTTTGAGGGAGACTACACCGGCTGGCAGTACCAGCCGGATTCCCCCCTGCGGGAGCTGATGGTGGAGGTCTACCGGGACCAGTATGGCAAGGAGCCCCGGGTGGAAGCCATCCATGCCGGACTGGAATGTGGTCTTTTTGCCGGAAAGCTGCCGGGGCTGGACTGCGTTTCCATGGGCCCCGACCTGCTGGATATCCACACCCCCCGGGAGAGGATGAGCATCTCCTCCCTTCAGCGCACCTGGAAGTTCCTCACCGAGGTCCTCCGCCGCAGCCGGTGACCGGAGAAATTTCAGAGAAAACTTCAGCAGCGGCAGACCCACCGGATCTGCCGCTGCTTTTGGATGGGGCAGGCTGCCCTTGACGGCGGCGGCCCCCCGGGGATATAGTAGGGAAGAGAAAAAGAACCGGGAGGGAAAACCATGAAGGTCACCGTTTTGATGGAGAACACCACCCAGGATCCCCGGCTGACGGCGGAGCACGGGCTCAGCCTCTATATAGAGTACCGGGACCGGGCCTTTCTGCTGGACACCGGCAGCACCGGAGACTTTGCCGTCAATGCAGACCGGCTGGGGATCTCCCTGGAACCGGTGGAAGCCTGCTTTTTGTCCCACGGCCACTACGACCACGCCGGAGGATTGGCCGCCTTCCTGGACCGGAACCCCCGGGCCCCGGTCTACGCCATGGAGAGCGCCACCCGGCCCTACTACTCCGGGGATGGGGAACACCGCCATCCCATTGGCATCCCCCAGCCGGTGCTCCGGCGGCTGCCCGGCCGCCTTGTCCCGGTGGGAAAACTGACCCGGTGCCGCCCGGGCATCTGGCTTCTGCCCCATTCCACCCCCGGGCTGGAGGCCATCGGAGCGGCCAAAAAGCTCTACCGGGAGGAGGATGGAGTGATCCTCCCCGACGATTTCTCCCATGAAATGACGGTAATCTTTGAGACTTCGGCGGGGCTGATCCTCTGCAACAGCTGTTGCCACGGAGGGCTGGAAACGGTCCTCCGGGAGGTGGCCGGGGCCTTCCCGGGCCGGAAGCTGTACGCCTTCCTGGGCGGGCTTCATATGCGGGGAAAGAAAAACGGGGAGGAGATCTGCACCTTCAGCCTGCCCCAACTGGAGGCGGTGGCCTCTGCCGCCGCCCGGTACGGCCTGGAAAAGGTCTATACCGGTCACTGCACCGGCGGGGTGGCCTACCGGCAGCT
>CALXEN010000189.1 GCA_944387325.1 uncultured Clostridia bacterium
GGTGATATCGTCTCGAGCCGGAGATTAGATCCTCATACCAGCAGTCAAAGGCGGTTTTCAAATACTGCTCGAACCGCTGAGGAGTCAAGGACCAAGGGTATTCCCCCCGCGGTTCTCCCAACGGGTCCAGGCAGGGGATGTACTGCTGGTAATCCAGGCTGTGCTGGGCGTAAAATCGGTATACCTTCCGAAAATTCCGGCATAGATTTCCTGTGAGCACGGTGAGGATATTTGTGTCCACCCTGTACCGCCGAAGAAGTCGCAGTGCCGCCATCACCCGGCTGTGAGTCCCTTTTCCCTCGGCGTCCACCCGGTTGGCATCGTGCAGGTCTTTGGTGCCATCCAGAGAGACACCCACTAAAAAGTGGTTTTGGGCCAGAAAGGCACACCACGCCTCGTCCAGACGCAGGCCATTGGTCTGGAGGGCAAAGGAAAGCACACAGCTATTGACATTCCAGGTCTGAGCCAACTCTACCGCCCGTTGAAAATAGTCCAGCCCCGCCAAAGTGGGTTCCCCACCCTGAAAGCAGAGCGAGCAGCTCTCCGTAGCAACGGCCAGAGATTTTTTTATTACCTGTGTCAGTGTGGCATCAGACATAAAGCCATAACTGGGAACGCTGCGCTTTCGGCTTTCATCGGCATAAAAACAGTAGGTACAGCGCATATTGCACATGCCGCTGGCAGGCTTGAGCATAATGGTCAGATGGCGCAAGGCCCTCCTCCTTTCCGAAGCTCCCTCCGTCCCAGGCGGTCAACGGCGGCCTTTAAACCTGACGTCGGGCATTCAGCTGGTATTCATTGGGTTTCTGTCCAAAGGTTTTTTTAAAGGCGGTGGAAAAGTAACTGACGCTGGAATAGCCGACCTGTTCCGCGATCTCATAGATTTTTTGGTCGGTACCCTCCAGCAGCTCCACCGCCCGCTGCATCCGCAGATTATTGAGGTAGGTAACAAAATTGAGGCCAGTCTCTTTGGTAAACATACGGCTAAAATATTCCGGATTGAAGGACACATGGCTGGCTACTATGCTCAGGGTGAGCTTTTCCGCATAGTGAGCCTTGATATATGCCACAGCCTCCTGAATTGGAGCGGAGTAGCTTCCCGGCCGGGGGATACCCGTCTCAAATGGAGCAAACACTTGCTCCAGAATGTCAGTGAGTTGGTCAATATCCTGGCAGTTGTGAATCTGACTCTCCACCTGCTCCAGACGCGTCTCCCAACCGCTGTCCTGCGTGGCAGTCAGATGCATCAGGGTGGAGGCAAAAAAGCTGCATAAACCTTTTACCGCCTCCAGGTCAGTGGGGCAGTCATCCAGGATCTCCCGCAGAGCCTGGTCTTTTACTGCGGCCGCTTCCCGATAGCGCTGGCCAAAGAGTTCCTTGCTGAAGGCCACCCGCCAGCCCTCTGCCCGCCGGGTAGACAGCCTTCGGGTGGACTCCCGCCAAAAAATCCTACGCTCTGGATGATAAAAGCGGAGACAGCAACGGTCCTGAGCCATGCGAAGGGCCTCCGGCAAGGCCGAAAGCCCGTGGACCAAGTCGCTCACTCCCACCACACAGGGATGCTCTTTCTGAGCTTGGAAGCAGTCCAGAGCCAGCCGATAGCTCCCCTCCTGCCGCGGATTGGCGACCAAAAGCAAATGCTCATAGCTCATGGGGACCAGATGGAGGTTATCCAGGCCAGGCAGGCCGGCGGCAAGCTGGCGCAGACGTGAGAACTCCGTCCCCTCCCTGCTCCAGAAGTCAGCCGCCATCAAAGGGCCATTCTCCAGGGTTACCCCCTGCCGCCGCAGTGTCTCTGGGACCAGCTCCCCCCGGTAGCCCTCCTCCATGGCCAGCTGTTGAAGCAGCCGCTGGGCAGACTGCCTCCTGTCGTTGCTGCCGGAGCCGCCCTGGGCCCGGATGGCCACAGCTGCTTTGCGCAGCGTTTCTTGGAGGGATTCCCTGGTAATCTCGGTCTTAAGGATATATTCGGCGGTCCCTTGGGTCAAAGCTCGGCGTGCGTAGGTAAAGTCTTCATGACTGGTGAGGATAATGGTATAGGCTGGATGGAGTTTCCGCATCTGGCGCAGCATCTCCAGCCCGTCCATTCCGGGCATCTCAATATCGGACACCACAATATCGGGCAACTCTCGGCGGTACAGTTCCAGCCCCTGAGCACCGGAAGCCGCCACCCCTGCCACGGTAAACCCTGCGAACTGAGCCACGCAGTACTCCAGCCACTGGCGGATGGGGGCCTCGTCATCTACAACTAGTACTTTCAGCATGGCGTCTCCTTTCCATCAGGCTGAACATCTTCCAGCGCCGGAACTCGCAGGGTAACCCGGGTGCCATGGCCGGGGGTGCTCTCAATGTGCAGGCCCCAGTCGCTCCCAAAGTAGAGACGGATACGGTCGTGAATGTTTCGGATTCCCAGATGGGGACGGTCAGAAGGGACCTGGGGGCGCATTACCTCCTGGATACGGGCCTCGGTCATGCCCACCCCGTTGTCCTCTACCTGGATGGAGATGGCCTCCCCCACCCGGCGGGCCACCACGGTGATCATGCCGTCCCCCGCCGCCATATCCACCCCGTGGAGGATGGCGTTTTCCACCAGCGGTTGGATGAGCAGCTTGGGAATCCGGCACCCGGCCGCCTGGTCGTCACACTCAATTAGGGCGTCAAAGCTGCCGTCATAGCGGAACTGCTGTAGCTCCACATACTGGCGCAGCGCATCCATCTGGGCCTGGACGGTGACCATCTCCTCCTGTACAGAGAGAATACCACGGAGCATCTGGATAAACGTGGTGAGCATATGTCCCGCCTCGTCATTGCGCCCCATGTCCACCGAGCATTTGATGGAAAAGAGGGTGTTGTACATGAAGTGGGGGTTGATCTGAGCCTGGAGCCAGTTGAGCTCCATACGGCGCTTTTCCTCCTCTTTGGTGCGGACGCTCTCAATCAGATCCCGGATCCGGGAGAGCATCCGGGCCATGCCGCTGCTCAGGGCGTTGATCTCGGAAAAACTGTGTTCTGGTTCAGATCCCCCTCTTCCACCTGGCGCGCGTCTTGGCACAGCTTACGAAGAGGGGCGGCAATCCGCCGGGAAAACAGCCAGGCCATCACTGTGCCCCCCGCCAGGGCCAGCAGGGCCAGAGCCAGCACCACTAGGCGAATGCGCTCAATGGGTTGGAGCACCACATTCAGAGGGATTTCCTCAAACACCGTAAACCCGCTCTCCGGGTCATAGTAGCGGGTAAACAGCGCCTCCCGGCCGGAAATTTTGGTTATGATGTGGTTTTTATCCCCAAACAGCCGGTCCAGATTTTTCATATTAAAGTAGGAAAAGCCAATAATGGAGTCCTTGTTGCTGGAGACAATCTTCCCCTCGCTGTCGGCCACATAAATATTGCTCTGGGCGCTGATGACGTCGGCATACATCTGGTATAGCTGCCTCTCGTCGGCGTTGATCATCAGATACCCCTGGATTTCCCCGTCGCTGCTTCGCACGGTACGGGCGGCGGAATAGGCGTTAATACCCAGGGCCCGGTCCCGGTAACTAGCCACGTCCACGATGGCCCCGCCGGCCTGGTAGAGGTCCCGATACCAGATCTTGATTTTAGGATTCATGTAGTCGTAGTCCTCCGGGGTGGGCACCGAGCAGTAGCCGATGCCGTTCTCTGACAGATAGACCACATAAAAGTCCAGATTCACCTGGTGGAAGGAGACCTGAAGCTGTCCGGTGAGCTGATCCATGTAGAGGGCAAACTCCCCTTCCGTGGCTGGGGTCAGCTCCGACACCGCCTCGGAAAACTGATTGTCGTTACAGTAGAGGTTGGACAGCGTATAAATGTTGGTCTTGAACTGGCGGGCCCGCTCGGCAATCTGCCGCAGCACGTCCGAACGGGCGCTGGCGATCTCATCCACAAAGCTCTGCCGGTAAAAACGGAAGGCCCCCAGAGAGAGCAGCAGAATAATCACCGCGTTGACGCACAGCAGCATGACCATGGTGCGTGCCCGGATGCTTTTCCACTCCGGTTTCCACGGCAGACGGCGTATCACAGCTGCATCCCCCTCTCTGGAAGGCCTTTTTCCGTATTTGATTTCCGCTCCGCGTATTCTGCGGAGCCGGGAGCGGCCGCTCCCATTATAAGTTTTTTTCCCCTCAGCCGCAACCCCGGCCGCCCTCAGTACTTTCCAATGCGCAAGGGCAGAGCGTCCTCTGTCTGAATGACCCGGTCCAGCAGACGGCGTAGCAGCTCCTCCTTTACAATCTGGTACTCAGGGCAGTCCCACAGGTTGACAAACTCATCCGGGTCGGCTACCCGGTCGTAGAGCTCGCCAAATTTTTCGCCGGCGTAGTAGGTCAGCTTGTAGTCCCGGCCGGTGATGGTCTTGACGTCCAGGCCCCAGTCGTAGCACTTGAATTCTGTCAGGGCGTAGGGCCTGCCCGCCCCCTGATCACCCCGGAGGATGGGAGCCATGGACATGCCCTGCACCCCATAGGGGGTGGGCAGACCAGCCAGGTCAAGCAGAGTGGGCATAATGTCCACATGCTCGGTAATCTGGGGATAGCGGGAGCCTTTTGGCACCACTCCGGGCCACTGCAGGATCATGGGAGCCTTGATGAGACAGTCATAGTGGAAGGGCCCCTTGAAGAGCAGGCCGTGGTCCCCCAATAGCTCCCCGTGGTCGTTGGTAAAGAGAATGAGGGTATTGTCCTCAATGCCCTTGTCCCGCAAGGCCTGGAGCACCCGGCCGATGTTGTGATCCACCAAGCTGATCATCCCGTAGTAGCCCGCCTTGACCTCTCCCCACTGGTGGTCGGTGAGCTGACGGTAGTCGTACTTTTCGTTGCTGCACCCCCGGCCCACCCGGTGCCGGCGGAAGTGCGGAGGCTTGTCCTCCAGTTCCCCATCCCGGCGGACCGGCAACGAAAGCCGGTCCGGGTCGTACATGGTGGAATAGGGGGCGGGAGGGTCAAAGGGATGGTGGGGGTCCACGAAGCTGCACAGAGCGAAGAAGGGGCGCTCCGGCGTGGCTTCGTTGATCAGGTCGATGGTTCGGTCGGCAATCCAGGCCGACTGATGATACCGGGGGTCAATATCGCTGGGATAGACCTGGGGCGGGCCGCTGGTGTCCTTCTCGGCGGCGCTGGCCCGGTCCTCCCTGGCCTTCCGCTCCCCCTGCATCTTCACCACCTGGTAGTCCTTTTCGCTCCGCTCCCGGAGCCAGGTGAGGTATTCGCCGGTCTTGGTGTCGCAGGTGGTGTGGACCACCTCAAAGCCGTAGCGGTCCTCCGGCCAGTCGTCCTCCTCGTTTTCCTTGGGGACAAACTGGGTGGTAAAGTGCATCTTGCCAATGGCCGCAGTGCGGTAGCCGTGCTCCCGCAGCACCTCTGGGAAACAGAGCTCCTGGTCCCGCAGGGGAATGCCGTTGTCCCTGGTCCCGTGGTTTTTGGGATAGCGACCGGTGAGAATGGTACAGCGGGAGGGGGAACACACCGGATTCTGCACAAAATGGTTGTCAAAGGTGGAGCCGTTCAGAGCCAGACTGTCAATATTGGGAGTGTGAATCTCATTGTTGCCATAGCAGCCCAGCGCGTCAAACCGCAGCTGGTCGGCCATAAAGAGAATGATATTGGGGCGTTTTTTTATCATGTCCATATTCACCACCATTTGATCAGGTCGGTGACCTCATCCCGGAGCTTGTTGAATGCCAGATCGGTCACGTCCCGGGGCTGGGGCAGATTGTTGTCGATCTCCTTTTTGATGCTGGTGGGCTTGTTGGTCAGCACCAGGATCCGCTGGCTGAGATAGACGGCCTCCTCAATGTTGTGGGTGATGAAGATGACAGTGGTACCAGTACGCTGCCAGAGGTTGATAAGCTCGTCCTCCAGCTTGTAGCGCAGGGAGTTGTCCAGCTGTCCGTATGGCTCGTCCATCAGCAGCAGCTCGGGCTGTACGGCAAAGGCCCGGGCAATGCTCACCCGCTGGAGCATGCTGGCCAAGAGCTGGCCGGGATAGTAATTGCGGTACTCGGTCAGCCCCACCAGGCTCAGCATCTCATCCACTCTGGCACGGATCTCCTCCTTTGGCCGCTTTTTTACCTTCAATCCGTAGGCGATGTTCTCCTCTACCGTGGCCCAAGGAAAGGAGGAGTACTCCTGAAAGATGTAAGCGATGTTGTGCTTTTGCAGATCTACCGGCTCGCCGTTGATGAGGATCTCCCCGCCGGTGAGCTCATAGGCCTTGAGCTTGGTCAGGCAGTTGAGGAAGGTGGTCTTGCCGCAGCCCGTGGGGCCTACCACGCACAGAAACTCCCCCTTCTTTACATCAAAGGAGATGTCGTCCAGCACCAGCAGGTCGCCAAACTTCTTGGTCATATGGGAAACCTTTACTTTGATTTCTTCGCTCATAAGGGCCTCCTTACAGGGTGTCGTCGCAGATCTCCTCGATCTGGCGGCGGATCTCCAAAAACGCCGGGTCGCTGTACTGCCGGGGCCGGGGCAGGTCCACCCGGACCTCCTGCTTGACTCGGGTGGGGGTGTTGGTGAGGATGATGATCCGGTCGGCCAGGTAGACGGCCTCCTCGCTGTTGTTGGTGACAAAAACTACGGTGCGCTTTTCCTTCTGCCAGATCTTCTCCAGCTCGGCCTCCATCATATAGCGGGTCTGGGCGTCCAGATGGCCGAAAGGCTCGTCCATCAGCATCACCTTTGGGTCGTTGGCATATTGAGAAGGGCTTTGACCGAGCCTGGCGGGACAAGGTGGTCCAGATGCAGATTCCCCTGTTTGCCCCCACCACCAAGGGGCAGTGGGGCCTGCGGTTTGACAGCTTTCTGGCCCAGGCTTTGGAACTGGGGCCACTCCGGAAAGAGGAACCAGAGCTGCCGCCCACGCTGGTGGAGCAATTTCGCACGCTCACACCCAAGGGCGTTCCTTTGGATATAGTCACGACGCTGGCGGCCTACTACCTTGCCAATAAGCCGGAGGACTCCGACTGGGTGGTGCTGCCGGTGGCCAACTTTGACGCATATTTTGGCACCACCAGTTTTGGACGGATGTATCCCAAGCAAATTCCGGAGTCTATTTTGGAACGCTCAGAGGCTGGCTTTGGGCTGTGCCGGTACCGATTGGGCAATGTTCTGGCAATCAAGCAGGGATGGAGCCCTGATTATAGCAATAAAATCAACTGCGCTAAAAAGCC
>CALXEN010000190.1 GCA_944387325.1 uncultured Clostridia bacterium
CCGGTCATCAACCGGAGCCGGTGTATCGGCTGCGGCAAATGTGCCGAGATCTGCCCCGGCCACACCATCCAAATTGCGGGAAAGGCCAAGATTGACCCCAAGGGCTGTATCCGGTGTTTCTGCTGCCATGAAATGTGCCCGGTAAAAGCCATCGACGTAAAACAGGTAAAACTCTTCAAACTGTGAGGAAACGACCATGAACACTGTGAAAGTGCTGGCCCCTGCCAAACTGAACCTGGCCTTAGACGTGGTGGGGCTGCTCCCCAACGGATACCACGACCTGGATATGATTATGCAGACGGTGGATCTCTATGAGACCATCATTCTCCGGAAAAGCCAGGAGCTCACTCTGACCCTCCCCGGCAGCCGGGTCCCGGCGGGGGAAAACAACACTGCCACCAAGGCGGCCCTGGCTTTTTTCCACTACACCGGCCTGCTGGCAGGGGTGAATATGGAGATTCGGAAAACCGTCCCGGTGCGGGCGGGGATGGCCGGGGGCAGCGCCGATGCTGCCGGGGTGCTGGTGGGCCTCAACGCCCTCTATGACGCTCGCCTCTCCATGAGCGAACTCTGTGCCCTGGGGGCAGGGATCGGGGCGGACGTGCCCTTTGCCCTCATGGGGGGCACCTGCCGGGTCCGGGGGGTGGGGGACCTGATCAAGGCCCTTCCTCCCATGCCCGACTGCTGGCTGGTGGTGGTCATGCCCAGCTTCGGCATCTCCACCCCCGAAGCCTTCGCCCGGTATGACCAGCTGGGCAGCACCATCCACCCCGACTGCGAGGCCCAGGAGCGGGCCATCCGGGCCGGAGACCTGGGGGGAATCTGCGCTGCCTTTGGCAACGCCCTGGAGGAATGCAGCGGTGCGGTGGAGACCCCCCATATCCGGCAGCTGCTGGATGAGGCGGGGGCCCTGGCCAGCAGCATGACCGGCAGCGGCGCCGCTGTCTTTGGTATCTTTGACCAGGAGGAGAAGGCGGCGTCGGCCCGTGCAGCCCTGAAACTGGAATACCGCCAGGTCTACCTGGTCCGCCCTTGCAAGGGCGGGGCCCGGGTGCTGCCTCCCCTTTACCGGGGAAAGGGAAAACGGTGAACGGCGCCAGGGAAAAGGGGCTTTCAGCCACCGCCCTCAAGGTGCTGGCCATGGTTTTCATGCTCCTGGACCACAGCTTCATCGCCCTCAATGGCTGGCCGGGATACTGGATGCACATTCTGGGCCGTCTGGCCTTTCCCATCTACTGCTTTTTGCTGGTGGAAGGATTTTTTCACACCCACAGCCGGAAGGCCTATGCCCTCCGGCTGGTGCTGTTTGGTCTGATCTCGGAGCTCCCCTTTGATCTGCTGGCCGCAGGGCGCTGGTTTTACCCCGGCCACCAGAACGTTATGTTCACCCTGGCCCTGGGGGTGGGCGCCATGGCCCTGGCCCAGAAAGCCCGGGAAAAGAAGGGGGTCCGGGAATACTGGGCGGGTGCCTTCGGGTGCCTGGTTGCCGCAGCCCTTTTGAATGTGGATTACGGGGAAGCCGGGGTCCTTACCATCCTCCTCTTCTGGGCCACCCGGGAGATGGACTGGAAAGGAAAGCTGCTTCAGCTGGCGGGCCTTGTCTTTATCAACTATGCCCTGCTGGGCGGATACCTGACGATGGTAGGGAGATTCCTGATCCGGCCCCAGATGGCCGCTGTACTGGCTCTGCCCCTGATCTGGCTCTACAACGGCCAGCCCGGCAAAGGGGGAAAGGCTTTCCGCCTGGCTGCCTACTGGTTCTACCCGGTCCACCTTCTGGTGCTGGGACTTTTGGCCCGGGCTGTATAATTTTACCAATGCACGCCCATGCTGTAACCATCAAACAGCAAAGGGCGTGTTTTTTATGAAGGGACCTTACCGGTTCCCCGGCTGGCGCAGGGTGGACGCTTTCCGTTTTTTTCTGGTGTTGGGAACAGCCCTGGTGCTGTTCCTGGGCATTGCCTTCACCCAACTGCTGGCCAATGCCGCCGGGGTGCGGCAGGATACCCTCCGCCTACACATTCTGGCCAACAGCGACAGCCCGGCGGATCAGCTTTTGAAATTCCAGGTCCGGGATGCGGTGCTGGCCCAGGCGGAGGAACTGTTGGCCGGGGCCCAAAACCTGGACCAGGCGCTGACCCTGACGGAACGGGCGCTGCCCCGGCTCCAGGCTGCCGCCCACCGGACCCTGGCCCGGGCGGGGAGCAGCCAGAAAGCGGTGGTCACCCTGGAACGGTGCCGGTTCGCCACCACCCGGTATGAGGGCTTCACCCTCCCGGCAGGGGAATACCTGGCCCTCAAAATTACCCTGGGCCGGGGCCAGGGCCACAACTGGTTCTGCTGCCTCTATCCCGCCCTCTGCCTGGAGGCCAGCGGGGCCGGGTATGACACCCCCGGGGAAAATGAACTGGTGTTCGGGGATTACCTCCTCCGGTTCGCCGTCATCGAATGGTGGGAGGATCTGTGGAGAGAATAATGTCCTTTTAATAGGACTCTAAAAAAGGTAAAATGAAAGAACAAGGAAAGGGGAGAAGGATCATGCTCCATTTGATACTGGGACCTTCCGGGTCCGGGAAATCCTACCAGATCCTGGAGGAGATTCGTCAGCGGGCCCTGGAGGGGAAAAGCAGTATCCTCATTGTGCCGGAACAGTTTACCTCCACCACGGAACAGCGGATCTACCGCACCTTGGGGGATAAGCTGTCCGGCTTTGTGGAAAGCTACTCCTTCTCCAGCCTGGCCAAAACCATTCTGGAGACCTACGGCGGGGCGGCCATCGCCACCCTGGACGATGCCGGGCGGGCGGTGCTGATCCGCCGTGCGGTGGAGGACCTGCGGGGAAATCTGGTTTACTATGGCCGCCAGAGCCGGAGCATGGGATTCTGCCGCCTGGCGGGCCAGACCATCAACGAGCTGAAAAGCGCCGGGATCACCCATCTGCAGCTGGAAAAACTGGCAGCCACCGCCCGGGCAGGGCGGGAGAAACTTTCCGAGCTGGCGGCCATCTACGCCGCCTACGAGGCCCGGCTGGCGGGCACGGCTCTGGACCCCACCGATCGGGTGGAGCTGGCAGCCGCCCGGGTCCGGGAGGATTTTTTCCGGGATAAAGCGGTCTACTTAGACGAATTCGATACCTTCAACGCCTCCAAGCGGGCCCTGCTTCGGGCAATTCTGCCCTGGACCGATGTGACGGTGGGAATCTGCGCCCTGGGGGACCAGAGCGATGGTCTGGGACTTTTTGCCGGGGCCGCCCAGGTTTGCGGACGGCTGCGGCAGCTGGGCCACCGGGCGGGAGTGCCGGTGAAACAAACTACCCTCACCGGGGATCACCGGCACCAAAGCCCCGAACTGGCCGCCCTGGCCCGGGTACTGGAGGAACAGCCCGCCGACCCGGTGGACTGCACCCGGGTCACCCTGCTGGTGTCGGAGGACCGGGACCAGGAGGCCCGGGCGGTGGCGGCAGCGGTGCTGAAGGCCCGCCGGGAAGGAATTCCCTTCTCGGCCATGGCGGTCATCTGCCGGGAGCCCCAGGAGTACCTGGATCAGCTTCGGTATCAGTTCCGGCTGGCGGGGATCCCCCTCTATTGTGACGGGAACATCAGCCCCGCCCAGACCATGCCGGCCATGGCGGCCAAGGCGGCTCTGGGGCTGCTCCGGGGCGGGCTGACCACCTCCAATGTGATGGCCCTGGCCCGCACCGGCCTCTCTGCCCTTGCCCGGGAGGAATACGATGCCCTGGAAAACTATGCCTTTACCTGGGAGCCCCGGGGGGAGGAGTGGACGCAGCCCTTTGCAGCTACCCCTGCCAGCTATGGAAACCGGATCTTCCCCACCACCCAGGAGGAGCTGGATCTGGCCAACCGGGCCCGGGCCTTCCTGGTGGACCCCTTCCTGAAATTCAGGGAGGAGGCCCGGGGGGCCGGGGCGGACCGGCTCACCCACGCCCTCTACAAATTCCTCACCGCCATTGCCACCCATCCGGATACAGGGGAACACCGGGTCCTGACCCTGGCCCGGGAACTTCGCAGGGAGAAGGGCCAGGCGGAGGGGGACCGGCTCATCCAGCAGTGGGAAAAGCTGATGGAGCTTCTGGACCAGATGGAGCGGCTTCTGGGCAGCGAGGTCCTCACCCCGGCCCAGTACGGGGAGCATTTCGATCTCCTTCTCAGCTGCGCCGACCTGGGCAGTATCCCCCAGACCAACCAGAGCGTCATCCTGGCAGGAGCCGGGCGGATGCGGCTGGACGGGGTGCAGATGGCCTTTGTCCTGGGACTGGGGGAGGGAGAATTCCCCCGCACTCCCGGGGAGGAGGGGCTTCTCACCCACCAGGACCGGGACGCCCTTCTGGAGGCGGACCAGCTGTTGGCCGCCCAGGGGGAGGGCGGTGAGGGGATCGAACTGCCCGACTGCTTTGAGAACAAGCTGATCCGGGAGGAGATCTGTTTCTACCGTGCCCTCACGGTGGCCTCGGACCGGCTCTGGCTTTCCTGGTCCGGCAGCCGGGGCACCCTGCCCCGGTGCGCCGCCCTGGACGGGGTGGTGGAACACCTTGCCCCCAAGGCTCCCGGACTGGAGGAGGAAGACTATGCCGCCACCCGGGCCATGGGGATTCAGGAGGCCAGCCGGGCCTGGAACCAGGACCGGGAAGAATTCGGCCTCCTCTATGACGCCCTGGAAGGGGATCCCGGCCTGGAAGCCCTGGCTCTGGCGGTGGACGGGCTGGAGTGCGAGGGAACGGACCGAAAAGCCCTGGCCGGGCTGCTGGGGAGAGAGATGACCCTTTCCCCCAGCCGGCTGGAACGGTTTTATCATTGCCCCTTCTCTTATTTCATGGACTATATTCTGGGGGTCCAGCCCCGCCGGAAGGCCCAGCTCACCGCCGACCAGGGAGGAAATCTCATCCACTGGGTGCTGGAGCAGGTGGTGGCCCGGTATGCGCCCCATAAGGAGGATTGGGACCGGTTTCTGGGAATGTCCCGGGAGGAGCTGGAAGCCCTGGCCCGGCAGCTGGTGGAGGAGTATGCAGTGGAGAACCTCACCGGCATCCAGAACCGCCCCGGCCAGCAGCACCAGCTTCGGCGGATGGAGGAAAACCTGGCCCAGCTCCTGGCTCATCTCCAGGAGGAATTTTCCCAGACCCGCTGCCGCCCGGTGGCCTGCGAGCTCTCCATCGGGCCCCAGGGGCAGGTGGAGCCCCTCTCCTACACCGACGGGGAGGGCCACACCGTCCGGCTGGTGGGAAAGGTGGACCGGGTGGACCTGCTGGAAAAAGACGGACAGTCCTACATCCGGGTGGTGGACTACAAGACCGGAAACAAGGAAATCGACCTGGACCAGGTCTACAGCGGCACCGACTGCCAGATGCTCTATTATCTCTTCACCCTCCAAAAGCAGGGTCTCACCGACTGGGAGGGAAAACCCATCTCCCGTCCGGTGCCTCTGGGAGTCCTCTACCTGATGGTGGACCCCCGCCCCGACGAGAAGGGCCGCCGGTACAAGACCAAGGGCCTTCTTCTGGAAGAGGAGGAGCTGCTCCGGGAGATGGAACCGGCGGGGGAGGGAAAGTTCCTCCCGGTGAGCTTCAAGAAGGACGGCACCCTCTCTCAAACGGGGAAGGGCTCTCTTCTGGGGGAGGATTCCTTCCGGAAGATCGCCGCCCGGCTGGAACAGCTGGTGGTGGAAATGTCCGACCAACTGTACGGAGGCGGGATCCGTCCCCAGCCCCTGCAGGACAAAAACCAAAAGCCCCAGGCCTGCGGTTACTGCCCCTACAATGGGATCTGCGGCCATGAGCCGGGGCAGGACGAGCGGGCTTTGCAGCCCCACGATTTCACCAGAAAGGAGGAAGATCCCCATGCCCTTTAATTCCCAGCAGCAGGCAGCCATTGACCATGGCTGCCGGGATGGAGCCCTGCTGGTCAGCGCAGCGGCAGGCAGCGGCAAAACCACCGTCATGGCCCAGCGGGTCAAACGGCTTCTGGCTGACCCGGACCTGGGGATCCAGGCGGACCGGCTCTTTGTCTCCACCTTTACCCGGGCGGCTGCCGCCGAGCTGCGGGGGCGGATCGCCAGTCTCCTGAACCAGGAACTGGACCAGGCCCGCACCGCAGGGGATCCCCGCCGGGTGGCCTGGCTCCAGAAACAAAGGATCTACCTCCAGCGGGCGGCCATCGGCACCACCGACTCCTACTGTATCCGGCTGGTCCAGCAGAACTTTGCCCTGCTGGATATCGCCCCCGACTTTGAAATTGCCGACGCCCTCCAGCTGGAGCGGATCCAGCAGCAGGCAGTGACGGCAGTGGTGGACCGGGCCCTCACCGATGACCCGGACTTTGTCCGGCTGGCCAGCCTGTATGGCCGCAGCCGGGAGGAGGGGAGCGTGGCCCGGCTCTGCCTGGCCCTCCATCAGTATCTCCAGGGGCTGGAGGATCCCATGGAAGCCCTGGACCGGTTTGACCGGGACTGGCAGCCGGGGGTCCACCTTTCCCTCACCCCCTGGGGCAGGGCTTTGGCCTGCCATGCCCTGCCCGGAGTGGAGGACGCTCTCCGGGGGATGGACCGGCTGGCCGGTCAGCTGCCGGATATCCAGGCGCTCCAGCCTATGGCCGGGGTCATCTGCCGGGACCGGGAGCTGATGGTCCGGGTGAAGGAGCTGGTGGACCGCTGTGCCGGGGAAGAGGACCAGGAAGCCTGGGAGGCCCTGGCCGCCCCGGTAAAGAAGGACCGGTGGCCCACCCTGAAAAAGGAGGAGAAGGCTGCCCACGGACCTGCCGCAACTCTCCTGAAGG
>CALXEN010000191.1 GCA_944387325.1 uncultured Clostridia bacterium
ACGGCATGAAGACCATCGACCTGACCTTCCAGGCCATGGGCGCCACCACCACCTCCATCCCCTACTCTGACCTGTACATGGGTCTGAAGACCAACGTGGCTGACGGCCAGGAGAACCCCTGGGTCAACGTGCAGGGCATGAAGTTCTATGAGGTCCAGAAGTACTTCACCGAGGTGAACTACCAGTTCCATCCCGATCCCTTCTATGTGAACGCTTCCTGGTGGAACAGCCTGCCTCAGGAGTACCGGGACATCATCACCCAGTGCGCCGCCGACATGGGCACCTACAACGATCAGCTCATCGACGAGACCTCCCAGGCCGCCCGTGACGAGATCGAAGCCTCCGGCGCCGAGATCTACGTGCCCACCGAGGAGGAACTGGAAGCCTTCAAGGAAGCCGTACAGCCTGTGTACGAGCAGTGCGTTGCCGAGGGCATCTGCACCGAGGAAGAGATCGCCCAGATGCAGGAGATCGTGGCCAACGCCCAATAATCTGTAAACCGGAAGCGGGCGGCCCCAGCGAGGAGGTCGCCCGCTTTTTCTAAAATTCAACAAAGGGGTTGATTACCATCGAAGGATTAAAGAAATTTGGGAACCGGGTATTTGACATCTACTTTGCCGTGGGGGCCATCGCCATGGGTCTCCTGGCTGCCCTGGTGGTCTTTGCGGTCATCGCCCGGTACTTCTTCCACCTGAGCTGGAAAGAGCTCAGCGAGTTCAACACCACCCTCTTCGCCTTTACCACCTTTTGGGGGATGGGAGCCAACATCATCAAGGATGAACACGTTATGATCGACATCCTCTATGACCGGGTGCCTCCCGTCTTCAAGCGCTGGCTGGCCGTCTTCAACCACATCATTGTGCTGGTCATCGACCTGGTCTTTACCTGGCAGGGCGTGGCCTACGTCCAGCTGGCCGGCAAACAGCTGAGTATGGGGATGGAGATCCCCATGGCCTATATGTACGGCATCATGCCCGTAGCCGGTGTGATCTGCGCTTTCTGCGTGGTGGTCAAGATCGCCATGCTCATCACTGCCGATATCTCCTACTTTGAGCCCCGGAACAAGGTGCTCAAGGCAGACGATGCCGGCTAAGGAAAGGAGAGGGTACATTTTATGGCAATGTTGATTTTGCTGGTGCTGCTGATCCTCTTTGCAGCCATCGGCGTGCCCCTGGCCTTCGCCATCGGGGCCTCCTGTGTGACCTATATTGTGACCAACGCCCCCACCTTCCTGGGGATGCTCCCCCAGCGGGTCTGGAACGGCGCCTTCAGCGAGCTGATGATCGCCATGCCCCTCTTCATGCTGGCCGGTGAGCTGATGAACACCGGCGGCATCACCCAGCGGATCATCGACTTCTGCATGGAGATCCTCCGTCCCGTTCGGGGCGGCCTGGGGGAGGTCAACATCGTGGCCTCCATGATCTTCGGCGGTATCTCCGGCTCCTCCGTAGCCGACACCTCCGCCCTGGGCTCCATCCTCATCCCCGCCATGGAGAAGGAAGGATATCCCCCGGATGCCTCTGCGGGCATCACCGTGGCCTCCTCCACCATGGGGATGATCATTCCCCCTTCCACCCCCATGATCGTCTACTCCATGATCTCGGGCGGTTCCGTGGGCGCTCTCTTTATGGCCGGCGCCGTGCCCGGCATCCTCATCGGCCTGACCCAGCTGGTCCTGGTCTATGTGATCAGCGCCAAGAAGGGCTGGCACCCCAAGCGGGAGGCCTTCAACGGCCGCCGCTGCGCCAAGGCCATCCTGTCCGGCATTCCCGCCCTCATCATGCCCCTCTTCATCATCTTCTGCGTCTCCTTCGGCATCTGCACCGCCTCCGAGAGTGCCGGCGCTGCCGTTCTCTATGCCCTGCTGGTGGGCTTCTTCATCTACCGTGAGCTGACCTGGAAGGCTGTCTGGGAGGCCCTGAAAAAGACCTTCATCTCCTCTTCCTCCATCATGCTCATCATCGGGTTCACCACCATCTTCACCTGGGTGCTGACCATGCAGAATGTTCCCCAGACTGTGGGCGCCTTCTTCATGTCCCTGAATATGCCTGCCTGGGTCATCTCCCTCCTCTTCTGCGTCATGATCCTTCTCATCGGCACCTTCATCGATGTGAGCCCCGCCATCCTGCTTTTGACCCCCATCCTGCTCCCCGTCATGCAGGACTACGGATTCTCCACTCTCCAGTTTGGCGCCATGATGATCACCGGTCTGGCCATCGGCCTGGTCACTCCTCCCGTTGGGATGTGCCTCAACGCCTGCAACAAGATCAACCGGATGCCCATTGTGGATATCTTCAAGGGCGCCGCCCCCTATGTGGTCTGCAACGTGCTCGTTCTGCTGGCCATCAGCCTGTTTGCGCCCCTGACCACCTGGCTGCCCCAGATGCTGGGATACAGCCTCTACTAATCAGAGAGAGGTGTTTCTGCCATGACTTTGAAAGAAAAAATGAAGAAGGGCCCCGTCTTCGGGATGGCCTGCTTCACCGGTACCACCTGCGTCATCGAGAATATCGCCATGTCCGGGCTGGACTTCATCTACCTGGATCTGGAACACACCAACTATATGCTGGACGAGGCCTTTGAAAAGCAGATCATGGCCGCCAAGCTCCATGACATTGCCGTTCTGGTCCGGATGGCCGACGACAACGAGGTAGCCATCCGAAAGGTGCTGGAATGGGGCGCCGACGGGGTGGTGATTCCTCACTGCAAGACCGCCGCCATGACCAAAAACGCCGTGGACGGGGCCAAGTTTGCCCCCCTGGGCCGCCGGGGCGGGGAGACCAACGTTCGGGCCGCCGGGTTCGGCTACCACAACTTTGATTGGAACCAGTACATTGAACAGCAGAACCGGGATACCCTGGTCATTCCCATGGACGAGGACTACGAGTTCACCGACAACATCGACGAGATCCTGGCGGTCCCCGGGGTGGACGCCGTCAACTTCGGGCCCATCGACTACGCCGTCTCCCGTCAGCTGAAGATCGGCTACTCCATGGGGGAGGAAGTCCACGACGCCTTCAAGGTGCTGGTGGAAAAGTGCAAGGCCAAGGGGATCGGGGTCCTGGGCCCCGTAGTGCCCCCCACCAAGGAGGCTGTGGAGGCCGCCATTGCCGACGGATACACCATGATCATCCTGGGCAACGATATGTGGCACTTCCAGAAGGCCCTGAAGGAACTGATCCAGAACACGGTGGAGCCGGTCCGGAACCAGGAATAAAGAATCTTTCTCCTGCTCACAACTCCTTATAAACAGCCGGGAGCGCCCTGTACCATTCGGGACAGAGTGCTCCTGGTTTTCTTTTTTCTGTTTTGCCGGGGCGCAGGGTCAGCCCCGGGTCCCCTCGGTCTTCCAGTCGTGGGACCAGCCCTGGAGATCGGTGGGGTTGATGGTATCCTGGCCAAAACCTTCCTCCTGTTCCCGGGTGTACTGCTCCCAGGCCGCCTGGCTCCGGATGGCGGTGCCGCTGCGGTAAGCGGAGTCCCAGGGATTGGCGGCGTCCGGGTCGGTAGGGTCCCATCCCCGGAGGGCCTCGTCCTCCGGGTCAATGTAGATGGTCCCCGGTTTTCCCATGGGGCCGGGGTCCTCCTCCCGGTCGTAGATGACCACCCCGGTGCCGATGGGGCAGTGGTCGTAGATCCACTTCACATCCACTGTGGCCAGCCGGATACAGCCCAGGGAGGCCAGGGTGCCCAGCTTGTTGTACTCCACATATTCCAGGTCATCCTTGTGCTGGGTGTAGTAGGGGACGCTGTGGAAGAGGTAGGCGTCCCAGATGCGGGTGGCGTACTGGCCGTAGCAGGGCCCGGACAGGAGCCGCCACTGGTAGTTTACCGGGGTCTCGTAATAGCCCAGGGGAGTGTCCGTTCCCCCGCTGCAAACCATGGCCATAAAGGGGACGGTATATTTCCCCGTTTCCGGGTCCACGGTGTAGACGGTGACGGTGGAGGCCGCCCGGTTCACCGCCAGGAAATAGGGATATCCCTCCCGGGCGGTCAGGTCCATGCCAAAGTTCTGGTAGTAGGGGTCCTCCTCCAGGGCGGTGAGGGTCTCCAGGGCCCGCTCCTCCCAAAGGGCCGGGTCCACCACCGTGGGCCGGGTGTTGGTGGCGTTGGCCTCCGCCCTCTGGGTCACCTCCTGGTAATAGAGCTCCTCCGGGGAGAGGGTGGGCTCCGGGGTGGGGGTGGGGGCCGCCGTGGGGGCGGCGGTGGGGGCGGCAGCCTGGGGCTGGAGGGGCTCCTCCCCTGTCCCCTTTGCAAAGGTCAGCACCCCCAGGACCGCCAGCCCCAGACAGAGGGCGGTCAAGAGTATTCCTGCCGGTCTCCTGGTCCGGCGGCGGCTGTGATGGTTCATAGAAGAAATCCCTTCCTTTCCTCTTTCTCCTCCCGATTGTACCAGAAGGGAGGCGACAGCGCAATGGCGTTGACAATCTTTTCCCCCGGGGGTATAATCCCACCTGTGGGCCCGGAAGGGCCGGTGCGCCCAGGGCGCATTTTTTTATGAGGAGAAAGAGATAAAAATGAATGAAACGGTAAAGCCAAAAAAGAGAAGAGGGCTCCGGATCGCCGGGATCGTCCTGGCACTGGTGGTGGTCCTGGCCGCCGGAGGCACCCTGTTCGCCAGCAACTACCTGCTGGAATACGCCATCGGCCGGGGCGGCGACGGCGGCAACCGGGAGGTGGCCCTGGAGGTGGCACAGGCCGCCCAGGGGGTGGAACGGACCATCCAGGAAAACAAAGCCGCCCAGCAGGAGGCCAACCAGGCTTTCCTGGACCGGCACCCGGGGGAGGCGGTCACCGTGACTTCCCGGGACGGGCTGACCCTGGCCGGGGTGGTCTATGACCAGGAGACCGAGAGCCATCTCTGGGTCATCGCCCTCCACGGCTACCGGGGGAGCCATGAGGGTGCGGTCCACCTGGCTCAGCACTACTATGACGCCGGGTACAACGTCCTCACCCCCGACCTGCGGGCCTGCGGGGAGAGCCAGGGGGACTATGTGGGGATGGGCTGGCTGGACCGGCTGGACATCCTGGCCTGGACGGACTGGATCCTGGAGCAGGACCCCCAGGCCCAGGTGGTGATCCACGGCATCTCCATGGGTGCCGCCACCACCATGATGACCGCCGGGGAGGAGACCCCCGACGCAGTCCGGGTCTTTATTGAAGACTGCGGCTACACCACCGTCTGGGATGTGTTCAGCAGCGAGCTGGCCCTCCGGTTCGGTCTGCCGGAGTTCCCCCTCCTGTACACTGCCTCCGCCCTGTCCGGGGTAAAGGCGGGATACACCTTCACCCAGGCTTCCGCCCTGGAGGCGGTGGCCCGGTGCGAAAAACCCATGCTTTTCATCCACGGCACTCTGGATGACTTTATCCCCTACACCATGCAGGACCGGCTCTATGTGGCCAAGCCCGGCGGGAACAAGGCAAAGCTCATTGCCGAGGGGGCCGGCCACGGGGAGGCCATGTACGCCCTGGGGGAGGAATACTGGGACACGGTGTTCACCTTCATCCAACAAAACCTGGCCGCCTGACCATAACGTCAAAACTGCCCTTCCCGGCTGCGGGAAGGGCAGTTTCCTTTTAAAAGAGGGACAGACCGTTGAGGATGAGCCGGTTGGCCAGCCGGGCCATCTGTTCCGGCTCCTCCCGGAACCCCCGGTCCATCCAGCTGCGGGCCAGGCCCACCGCCCCGGCCACCATAAAGTCCAGACATCCCGCCCAGAGCTCCTGGTCCCCGGGGAGAAAGAGCCCCCGCCACTCCTCCTGGCATTTCCGGTAGATCATCTGATCCAGTCGGTGAAAGAAGGAATCCTGGGTAGCCTGGTCCCGGAAGGCCAGCCGGAGCACCGGATCATCCCGGACAAACCGGAACACGTCGGTGAGGAGGGGGGTGAGCCCCTCCTGGAGCTGCCGGTCGGTATAGGAGGAAAGGAGCTGGTCCAGCCGGAGGAAGAGAGAATTCTCCATCTGGTCCAGCAGATCATAAATATCCCGGTAATGGGTATAGAAGGTCCCCCGGTTCACATCCGCCCGGCGGGTGAGCTCCTGCACCGTAATGGACCGGGCGTCCTTCTCCCGAAGCAATTCCAGCATGGCGGTCTCCAGCTGGTCCCGGGTCCGCCGGACCCGCCGGTCCTGTTCCGAACGTGCCATCCTGCCACCTCCCAAATTTCACAGATAACTTTCTCTGTTTTTTCGACACCTGCCGGGAAACTGTCGGCTTTCGTACAGGACAAGGGAATTTGTCCATTGCGGTTCCCGTAGATTCTATTATAATAGAAAGTAGCAAGATAATCAACAGTTGTCCCTTATTGAAGAGGAGGACGGTTATGGCATATATATCCCTGGACCACGTGGTGAAGCGGTACCAGATGGGGGAGGTCACCATCACGGCAGTAAACGATATTTCCTTCGAGATCCAGAAGGGGGAGTTCGTCATCATTGTGGGGCCCTCCGGCGCCGGCAAGACCACGGTGCTGAACATCCTGGGCGGGATGGACGCCTGTGACGAGGGGACCATCCTGGTGGACGGGAAGGAGATCAGCCGGTGCTCTTCCCGGCAGCTGACCTCCTACCGCCGGTATGACATTGGGTTTGTATTCCAGTTCTACAATCTCATCCAGAACCTTACCGCCCTGGAGAACGTAGAGCTGGCGGCCCAAATCTGCAAGGATCCCCTTCCTGCCCGAGAGGTGCTGGTCCATGTGGGGCTGGGGGAGCGGCTCAACAACTTCCCGGCCCAGCTCTCCGGGGGCGAGCAGCAGCGGGTGGCCATCGCCCGGGCCCTGGCCAAGAACCCCAAGCTCCTTCTCTGTGACGAGCCCACCGGGGCCCTGGACTATGTCACCGGCAAGGCCATCCTGAAACTGCTTCAGGACACCTGCCGCCACCAGGGGATGACGGTGGTGGTCATCACCCACAACACCGCCATCGCCCCCATGGCCGACAAGGTCATCCATGTGAAGAACGGCCGGGTGGACCGGGTGGTCCTGAACCAGCACCCCACCCCGGTGGAAGAGATCGAGTGGTAACCGGAAGGAAATCCTGAACCCATGACCCAAGAAAAGAATCAACCAGTTTTGAAAGGAGGCGGCGGGATGAGAAAGAAGAAACATACCCCCAACCGCCTGCTTACCGATACCTTACGGGAAATAAAGAACACCCGGAGCCGGTTTTTCTCCATTATGATCCTCTCCGCCCTGGCGGTCTGCTTCCTGGCGGGACTGCGGGTCACCGAGCCGGACATGAAGAACAGCGTGGACCGGTACCTGGACGACCAGAAGCTCATGGACCTGCGGGTGGTCTCCACCCTGGGCCTCACGGACGAGGACCTGGAGGCCATCTCCGGGCAGGAAGGGGTGGAGCTGGCCCAGGGGGCCTACACCATCGACGCCACCGTGGAGGTGGCGGGGAACGACTCCACCGTGAAGGTCCTCTCCTACACCCAGGACATCAACCTGCCGGTGCTGCTGGAGGGCCGGATGCCCGAAAACGCCGGGGAATGTCTGGTGGAGCCCCGGTTCCTCCTGGAGACGGGGGCCGCCTTGGGGGATACCATCACCCTTTACACCGGCACCGGAGACTATGAGGACGCCCTGATCCAGGAGACCTTCACCATTGTGGGCTCCGCCAACTCTCCCCTCTACCTGGGGGTAGAGCGGGGGTCCTCCACCCTGGGCACTGGCAAGGTGAACTATTTCATCCTCCTGCCCATGGACGCCTTCCAGATGGAGACCTACACCGACGCCTACCTCCTTATGGAAGGGGCGGCGGAGCTGATGACTTACGACACCGACTATGAGGAGCTCATAGAAGGGTACATCGACGCCCTGGAGCCCTTTGCGGATGAGCGGGCCGCCCTCCGGAGCGAGTCCCTCCGGGATGAGATTGCAGAGGGGGAGCAGGAGCTGGCGGACGCCCGACAGAAGCTGGCGGACGCCCAGGCCGAGATCGAGGACGCCCGCCGGGAACTGGACGACGGCTGGGCCGACTACCAGGAGGGCAAGGCCGACTATGACAGCGGATACCGGGAATACCAGGACGGCCTGAAGGAATACCAGGACGGGGTGGCGGAGATCGAGGACGCCCGCCGTCAGATGGAGGACGGCTGGGCCCAGTACCAGGACGGGCTGGACGAGTATACCCAGGGGGTGTATGACCTGGACGACGCCGCCCGGCAGCTCCAGGCCCAGCAGGACACCTTTATGGCGGGGCTGGACCAGTTCCGAGTAACCCTGAACCAGCTGGGCGCCAGCCAGGGCCTGAACTATCCCGACAATGATTCCCTCCTGGCCGACCTGGCCGACCCTGACAAGTCCGCCGTCATTGACGGCTTGCTGGAGGGGACCCGGAAGGACCTGGAGAACGGGATCGCCCTCCTGAATCAGGTGGCCGATTTGCAAAAGTCTGTGGACGCACAAACCGGAGAGTTGGATGCCAAGCAGGCAGCACTTGCCGCCCTGGAACCTGATTCCCCGGAATATGCAGTGCTCTCCCAGGAGATCACAGAACTGGGGACTGCCTTGGCCGCTGACCAGACTACCCTGGCATTTCTTCAAGGCCTGGTCCAAAGTTCCCTCCCGGCCGGCGCCACCGTGGAATCCCTCCAGGCCCAGAAGAGCCAGCTGGAGGGGCTCTCCGCCGGCTTCTTCTACTCCTCCTACCAGGCCATCCTGGGAGGATGGGACCAGATCATGGCGGGGCAGGCCCAGCTGGAGAAGGCCAAGAAACAGCTGGACGCCGCCTATGAGGTTCTGGAAGAAGGCCAGGCCCAGCTTCGGGCCGGGGAATGGGAGCTGATCTTTGCCCAGGAAGACCTGAAAGAGGCCGAAGCTGAACTGGAGGACGGCCGCCGGGAGCTGGCGGACGGTCTGGCGGAGCTGGAGGACGGCGAGGCGGAGTACGCCGACGGATACCAGGAATACCTGACCGAGAAGGCGGACGCCGAGGAAGAGATGGCGGACGCCCAGAAAAAGCTGGAGCAGGCCCAGCGGGACCTGGAGGAGAAGGGGGACTGCGAATGGTACCTTCTGGACCGGGACACCAACATAGGCTTTGTGAGCTACTCCATGGACGCCGACCGGATGGGGAATCTGGCCAGCGTCTTCCCCCTCATCTTCTTCCTGGTGGCAGCTCTGGTCTGCCTGACCACCATGACCCGGATGGTGGAGGACCAGCGGGTGGCCATCGGCGGGATGAAGGCCCTGGGCTACTCCAAGGGCGCCATCGCCATCAAGTATGTGGGATACGGCTTCCTGGCCAGCGCCGTGGGAGCCCTGGTGGGCCTGGGCATTGGCCTGACCCTTCTGCCCTGGATCATCTGCACCGCCTGGAAGATCATCTACAACTTCGGGGACATCTACTACGGGGTGGAGCCTCTGACCTCCATCACCGCCTGTCTGGCGGCGGTGGGCACCGTCACCCTGGCGGCTCTGGGGGCCTGTTTCTCCACCCTCACCGCCGTTCCCGCCCAGCTCATGCGGCCCAAGTCCCCGCCTATGGGGAAGCGGATCCTGCTGGAGCGGATCGGTCCCCTTTGGCAGAGCCTTTCCTTCAACTACAAGATCACCCTCCGAAACCTGTTCCGGTACAAGAAGCGGTTCTGGATGACGGTGGTGGGAATCGGCGGCTGCGCCGCCCTTATCGTCACCGCCTTCGGGCTGCGGGATTCCATCTTTGCGGTGATGGATAAGCAGTATGACGAGATCTACCGGTATACCTCCCTCATGGGTCTGGTGGACCGGGTGACTCCCGGGGAATGGGCCGAGGTGGAGGACGCCCTGGAGGAAAGTCCCCTGGTGGAGGACTGGACCCGGGAGCACACCGAGACCATCACCGCCGAAAGCGACAGCTACACCGCCGACGCCACCCTGGACGTGGTGGAGGACGGCAGCGTGCTGGAACGGTTCGTGAATCTCCGCCACCGCACCGACAGCGATCCGGTGACCCTGCCCCAGGAGGGGGTCATCATCACCGAGAAGCTCTCCCTCCTGCTGGATGTGGAGGTGGGAGACACCATCACCCTGGACGGGGACAGCCGGGTGGAGGCGGTGGTGGCCGACATCACCGAGCATTACATCCAGCACAACGTCTATATGTCCTCCGCCTACTATGAGGAGCTCTTCGGCCAGGAGCCGGAGGGGAACGCCGTCATGGTCCGGTACGATGTGGACGATCCCCAGGCCGCCGCCCTGGAGCAGTCCCTGGTCTCCCTGGACGGGGTGAACTCCCTGACCCGGATGGAGGACACCCGCCAGACCTTCGGCACCAGTCTGAAAAGCGTGGACTACGCCGTGGCCCTCATCATCGTCTGTGCCGCCGCCCTGGCCTTTGTGGTCCTCTACAATCTGACCAACATCAACATTACCGAGCGGATGCGGGAGCTGGCCACCCTGAAGGTGCTGGGCTTCTATGACGGGGAACTCTCCGCTTACATTTACCGGGAAAATGTCATCCTCACCGTCTTTGGAGTGGGGCTGGGAATGTTCCTGGGGAAGCTGCTCCACCAGTGGCTGATCCTGACGGTGGAGATCGACCTCCTCATGTTCAGCCGGGAGGTGGAGCCCGCCAGCTACCTGTGGGCCATCCTTCTTACCACCGCATTCTCCCTGGTGGTCAATCTGGCCGCCCATTTCAAGCTGAAAAAGCTGGATATGGTGGAATCCCTGAAAACCGTGGAGTAAATACCGCAGCCGCAGAGGCCCGGAGACCGGCAGGTCCCCGGGCCTCTTTTTTCAGCAGTTCTTTCAGTATTATTTCACCCGGGCCGGGCCTTTCATTGATTTCACAAAAAAAGCCGAAAGATTTGATCAGTTTGACGGTTGCTCCCCGGGGCGGACCTGGAGTACACTTCAGAGGATGAAATAGTTTTTCCCGGCGAGCCCCTCGATTCCCTTCCCCACCGGGCCTGGAAAAAATCATCTATGCGGAGGAATACCCATGGAAAAGAAAATTTTTTACGCCCCTGTCAACCATCCCCGGTGCGGGGACGATCTGGAGCACCCCTGGAAGTATGCGGTGCCCGCCTACCGGGTGACCCCCCATGTCTGGAACGTGGGCGGCCAGGACGACGTCTGCGCCTACCTCTTCGACACCGGGGAGGGGCTTATCCTCATTGACACCGGGTACCGGGCTTCCCTCTATCTCCTCATTGACCGGATCCACAGCATCGGATACGATCCCCGGGACATCAAGAAGATCCTCCTCAGCCACTGGCACTGGGACCATGTGAACGGCTGCGCCGCCCTGGCCGCCCTCAGCGGGGCGGAGGTCTGGATCTCCAAAGAGGACGAGGTCTACCATCAGCGGTTCAAGGATGACACCAGCGAACTGCCCATTGTGGATTACACCGCCACCAATTTCTATGACGATGACAAGCCCATCACCCTGGGCCGGTTCACCATCCAGACCGTCCTGACCCCCGGCCACACCCCCGGAGCCACCAGCTTCCGGTGGGAGGACACCGACGAGGAGACCGGCAAGACCTACCGCTGCGCCATGCACGGGGGAATCGGGGTGGGCCTCATGACCCCCAAAATGCTGGAGCGGTTCGGAGGCAGGCAGGAGGAAGCCTTCCGTTTCGTGAAGGACTGCCAGGAAAAACTGGCCAACTGGGAGGTGGACATCCCGGTGCCCAGCCACCTGAACCAGGGGAACGTGCTCCCCAACATCCCCCAGGACAAGCGGGACTACTCGGTGTGGATCGCCGACTACGCCTGGCGGGAGACCATGCTCACCCGGGCCCAGCTGGTGAAGGAGATGTACCCCGAGGTTTACGGGAAGTAAGCCAAAGGGACTTTCCTCCCCTGTCCTGCGCCTCCCCCGCTCTTCCCAGACCGGGAAGCCGGCAGCACACAGTCATGACCCCCGGCTGAGCCGGGGGCTTGAGGAAGCCCTAGAAGGGCATAATACGGACAACGCCCCTCAAGGGGCCACGAATGGGTCGGCCAACTGCCTTGCTGACTCATGGCAGGCCCCTTAAGGGGCTTTCTTTTATGCCTTGGTATTCTTGCTACCCGTGAACGGGTCTATGAACTCTTTCAGGCTCATCTGATCCGCTATCTGATCTTCCTCAAGCTGATGTTTGATGTATTCCTGAATCTGCTTTTTGTTTCGCCCCACTGTATCCACATAATATCCTCTCGCCCAGAAATGCCGGTCTCCATATTTGTATTTCAAATTGG
>CALXEN010000192.1 GCA_944387325.1 uncultured Clostridia bacterium
GACCGCCACATATCCCGGCTCCACCAGGAATTTCAGCTCTGCCACCTCCCCGGGATTCAGGAAGGAGGACTGATAGCTGATGATGTCCTCGGTGGGGAGCGCCTCGGCCCGGAAATCGGACCGGTCACTGAAATCAGGAAAGGCGTAGGGGATGGGCTCGGTGATCACCGGCCTTCCGGTAGAACTGTCAAAGGGCTCGCTCCCCGCCGGCGGCTGGGTAGGAATGGGTTCCTGGGGGATCTGCTGGGGTGCATCCTCCAGGGGAACGGGATCATCAATGCCGGAGGCGTTGTTCTCGGCGGTGGTCTTGTTGCCGGAGACATCCGGCTGGATCCCTTCTTCCTCCTCCAGGGCATCTTCCTGGGCCTGGCGCTGGGCATTGGTCATGTTTCCGGAAGCACCTGGCTGGATGGTCCCCCCGGTCTGTGCAAAGAGAAGCCGGGGCCCTTTGGCCTGGGCAGCGCCCAGAGAGACGCCTGCGGTGAGAATGAAAAAGTACAGGATTGAAAAAAACAGAATCGGTTCCATAGAAAATCCCTCCTTACCAACAGGGTATTCCGAAGGGAGGCGGGAGGTGCATGGAGAAAATTTCCATGGGGATTGGAATCCGGAGGGGGTGGAAATACTAGGACAAAAGGACGGTGAAAGAGGCCATGGTACCCAACAAAGTGGAAATCTGCGGGATCAATACCGCCACCCTGCCCCTGCTGAAGGAAGAGGAAAAACGGGAGCTGCTCCGTCAGATCCGGGAGGGCAGCAAGACAGCCCGGCAAAAAATGATCCTGGGAAATCTGCGTCTGGTGCTCAGCGTGGTCCAGCGGTTCGCAGGCAGGGGAGAGAATATGGATGATCTCTTTCAGGTGGGATGCATCGGTCTTATCAAGGCCATTGACCACTTTGACCCGGACCTGAATGTCCGGTTTTCCACCTATGGAGTCCCAATGATCGTGGGGGAGATCCGCCGGTTTCTTCGGGACAACAATGCGGTCCGGGTCAGCCGGTCGGTGCGGGATCTGGCCTACCGGGCCATGCAGACCCGGGAACAGCTCCAGCGGGAGCTTGGCCGGGAACCAGGGGTCAGCCTCATTGCCCAGCGGATGGACCTGCCCCGGTCCACGGTAGCACTGGCCCTGGAGTCGGTGGTGGAGCCGGTGAGCCTGTATGAGCCCGCCTACGGAGACGGGGAGGATTGTGTTTATGTCATGGACCAGGTGGGAGACCGGTGTGGAGAGGAAAGTTGGATCTCCGAGATCATGTTCCGGGACAGCGTCCGTGCCCTCTCCCAGAGGGAGCGCCGGATCATGGATATGCGGTATCTCCGGGGAAAGACCCAGATGGAGGTGGCCCGGGAGATCGGCATCAGCCAGGCCCAGGTCAGCCGCCTGGAGAAAAACGCTCTGGGCCAGATCAAAGAGCAGATTGCCTTTTAATAAAAGGGAAGACCGCCCTGGAAGAGGGCGGTCCGCAAAATTATTTTTTGGGAGCAGAAGATTTGGAAGAGGGAGCCTTGTGTGCCGGTGTCCGGCGGGGCCGGGGCGCCTTGTGATAACCGATCTGGACCCCGCAGGACTGAAGAGCCCGGAGAAGGGAACGATTTCCTTTGTAGAGAATCCCGGTGAGCCCAAGGTCGTAGGCGGCCTGGGCGTTGGCACGCACATCGTCGATGAAGATGGTCTCCTGATAGACCAGCCCGTACTGGGACATAAGGGCCCGGAAGATCTGCTTGTCCGGCTTGTTCACATGGACGTCGCAGGAAGCGATGCCCCCGTCGAACAACTTCCAGAAGGGACGCTCCCGCAGCTGGGCCATCAGGTCTGCCGGCATATTGGTGAGATAGTAAACCCGATATCCGCTGGCCTTGAGAAGGGCAAGGATCTCGGCGGTCTTCTGGCGGGTGGTCAGCATAGTGGTCCAGTCCTCGATCACCGTTTTTACTTCAAACTCACATCCCTCCCGGCGGGCCCGATCCAGCATCTGCTGGTTGGCCCGGTACCGGGAAATGAGGCCGGCATCCAGCTGTCTCCATTCCTCGCTGCCGAAGGTGATGGCGTATACTTTGTCCTCCACATCCTCGTTGAAAAACAGGTCCATAAGAAAATCCCGGGGGTTGAAGTTGATGAGTACCCCGCCAATGTCGAACACGATATTTTTATACATGGCAAAAACTCCATCAGAATTTTACTGGTGGCTTTCATTATACACCAAAAATGTCTGGCTGACAAATCCTCTGCATATATTTTTGAAAGAGGCAGAAAGGAGGAAGACCATGACACTGAAAGACCTGAGGAAAAAGGATGTGATCCGGGCGGACAACGGGGACAATCTGGGACGGGCAGATGACCTGGAATTTGAGGAAAGCACCGCCGCCGTCAGCCAGATCATCCTCTACGGGCGGCCCAGATTCTTCGGCCTGGCCGGGCGTCAGCCGGACCTGCTCATCCCCTGGAAGGATATCCTTCAGATAGGGAACGATGTGATCCTGGTCCGGATTGAGGGAGGGCAGGAATGGACCCGGCCCCGGGGACCGTTTCATCAGTTTGGAATTTAAATATAACTGCGGTGGAAAGCAGGAAAGTGTCTGGCTGAAGCCTGTCAAGTGGTTGTTTTGCACAGGAATATAGTATCCCGCTATGGCAAAACGTAGAATAGTAATGGGAAAAAAATATTCTTTTGCCATAATGTGATATAATAAATGGGCAGGACTGCTTTCCTAGTTTTAGAGCGTTAGAACGCTTTTATGCAATCTGATAACTTTAAAGAAAATCTGGATTATAATTAAATTGGAAAGCTGAAAAACTGAGATTAAGAGCAGGGGAGAGAAAAATGGGCGTAATACTGGATGTGCTATTGATATTGTTGTTGTAATTCTGTGCATTATTAGGAGACCCAGCCGTTACGATAGATATAGACATTACCCGCCATCCTACGACTATCTGTATAAACGTTCTTCTCGGGATGATTTCACCGAGGCGGTTCCCGCTTACGAGGTTCCCGTCAGGGAACCTCGTGCAAGGGAGCAGCTGCCGATAAAAGGCGCTTACCAGCGCAGCTGGGTCTTTACACAAAATGAAAAAGCGGAGTACAGAAAACTAAAACCCATTGCAGAGCAGTTGGGATACATAGTTTTGACAAAGGTACGGCTGCTGGATTTGTTGGAGCCAAGGCCGGGCAGCCAAAAGTATAAAACCTACTTCTATAAGGTGCAGGCAAAACATATTGATTTTGTGCTCTGTGATCAAGAAAAGTTGGTGGCCAGAGTTCTTATTGAACTTGATGACAGCAGTCACGATCAAATCCAACGTAAAGAACGAGATGAATTTGTGGATCAGGTGGTTCAGAGCGTGGGTTATAAGATTATTCATACCCGGAGAATCACAGAGGAACTTAGGGAGCAGCTGCTGGCGCTGAAAGGAGAGATTGTGCCTGAGAAAAATGAACTTGAGGAGCCTTGCTGCGAGATCCTTGGGGAAAAAGAAAAAGCAGAAGAAATATAGGAAATAATCATAGAAAAGGCCCTTGCATTTTGGGACCCGTTGTGCTATGATATTACGGCAATACGCACGCACTGCCCGTTCTTTGTGCCCGGGGGAGTGGTTCTTCCAGGTGGTAAGGACAAGCCATAAAGGGCAGTGTGGAGGTTAAAACAAGAATTGGAGGATTGAATTATGGCAGTAGTATCTATGAAACAGCTTCTGGAAGCAGGCGTACATTTCGGTCATCAGACCCGCCGCTGGAACCCCAAGATGGCCAAGTACATCTTCACCGAGCGGAACGGCATCTACATCATCGACCTGCAGAAGACCGTGAAGAAGCTGGACGAGGCTTACAACTTTGTTCGTGAGACCGCAGCCCAGGGCGGCGACATCCTGTTCGTGGGCACCAAGAAGCAGGCCCAGGAGTCTATCCGGGACGAGGCTACCCGCTGCGGGATGCACTACGTGAACGCTCGCTGGCTGGGCGGTATGCTCACCAACTTCCGCACCATCCAGACCCGTGTAAAGCGGATGGAGCAGCTTCAGGCCATGAAAGAGGACGGCACCTTTGATCTGCTGCCCAAGAAGGAAGTGGTCAAGCTGGAGCTGGAGATGGAGAAGCTGGACAAGTACCTGGGCGGCGTGAAGAACATGAAGACCCTGCCCAAGGCCATGTTCATTGTGGACCCTCACAAGGAGCGGATCGCCGTTTCCGAGGCCCGCAAGCTGCACATTCCCATCGTGGCTATCGTTGACACCAACTGCAACCCCGACGAGATCGACTGGGTCATCCCTGGCAACGACGACGCCATCCGTGCCGTCAAGCTCATCGCCGGCGCTATGGCCAATGCTGTGCTGGAAGGCAAGCAGGGCGTTCAGATGGAGGATGCTCCCGCCGCTGAGGAAGCAGCCGCTGACGCTGAGTAAGATTTAAGATCCAAGACCAAAAGAACTGAAAGGGGAAAACTACTATGGCTATTTCCGCTAAGGACGTTATGGAACTGCGTAAGCAGACCGACTGCGGTATGATGGAGTGCAAGAAGGCTCTGGCTGATGCCAACGGCGATTTCCAGAAGGCAGTGGAGCTGCTCCGGGAAAAGGGTCTGGCTACCGCAGCCAAGAAGGCTGGCCGGATTGCTGCCGAGGGCATGGTCTACGCCGCTTATTGCTCCGAGTGCAAGGTGGGCGTAGTGCTGGAGGTCAACGCTGAGACCGACTTCGTAGCCAAGAACGACAAGTTCGTGCAGTTCGTAAAGGATTGCGCCCAGGTCATCATGAAGGAGAACCCCGCCGATGTAGAGGCTCTCATGACCTGCAAGATGGGCGCGGGCACCGTGGATGATGCACTCAAGGGCCTGATCCTGGTCATCAAGGAGAACATCAAGGTCCGCCGCTTTGTCCGTTACGAGGGCGTCTGCGCTGCCTACATCCATGGCGGCGGCACCCACGCTGTTCTGGTGAACTTTGACACCGATGTAGCCGACAAGGAAGGCTTTGAGGCATACGGCAAGGACATCGCCATGCAGATCGCCGCTGTCAATCCCAGCTATGTCTGCAAGGAAGAGGTCCCCGCCGAGGCTCTGGAGAAGGAGAAGGAGATTCTCCTGGCCCAGATGGACAACGATCCCAAGAACGCCAACAAGCCCCAGAACATCAAGGAAAAGATGATCCAGGGCAAGATCGGCAAGTTCTACAAGGAGAACTGCCTGGTGGATCAGGCTTTCGTCAAGGACGGCGACCTGTCCGTAGCTCAGTACACTGATAAGACTGCCAAGGCTCTGGGCGGCTCCATCAAGATCGTCAAGTTCCAGCGCTTTGAGAAGGGCGAAGGACTGGAGAAGCGGCAGGATGACTTTGCCGCCGAAGTTGCCAGTATGGCCAAGTAATCAGAAAAAGTAATACTTTTCAAAGAGGACGGTGCTTTTGCGCCGTCCTGTTTTTATGTAGCACAAAAATCACAGCTTTTGTGGTCCTTGACTACAAATGGAAAGAGCGGTGCCCAAGAGGCACCGCTCTTTCCGTTGCTGTCTTGATGAAATCAAATTTCCGGGTTTGAGGGAAGGTTGAAATGATTCTGAATGGAATGATAAACCAGCTCTCGTGCAGCCTTCCAGTCTCCGGAACAACGGGCGTAAAACCCGTGGTTGCTGTTCAGGAAACGCTGGATGGTCACCTTGGAACCGCTTGAGGCTATTTTGGCGGCTAATTTCTCTCCGCCCACCCGAAGATAATCCTTTCCTGCGGTCAGTACCACTGCCTCGGGGAAATTTCTGACGTCCTGCTCGGTGACAAGGCCGAGATTTACATAAATGTTGTCGGCCAGAGCCGGGTCATTGTCTGTAAACATAGCGTTGTAGAGGATTCCCCGATTTTCCAGCTTGGTAAGATCAGGCTCCTCCTTCAGAAGATCTACGCTTTCCGGAGTGACAAACGCATCGGCAGCGGGATAGATAAGGAGGATCATGGCGGGCATCTTACCTCCCTTTTCGTTGGCCTGAAGGCAGATAGAAGCGGTGAGGGTGGCTCCGGCACTGTTTCCGCCAACCACGACTTTGTCGGGATCTATTCCAAGCTCTGCTGCATGATCCATGGCCCACTGAACCACTTCGTAACATTCTACCATGGGGGTGGGGAACATTACTTCCGGGCAGGTCTGGTAATCAATATCCAATACCTTGCAGCCCAGATCCACAGCATAGTAGTCGCAGAGATAGCTGTCCCAAATATTATGGGGCTGAACGAATCCCCCACCGTGGATATTGACCAGCAGCAGGTCGTTGGCGGCACCGCCGGCCTTCTCCACCAGATAGCTGGTATTTTCGCCCACACTGGTGGGGATCTTCAGGGGTTTGGTGGTCACCCTCTGGGTGACGGAAGTATACCCTTCCGGGGCTTCAAAGGGAAGATTGACGGGGGCACGAAGCTTGGCGGCCCACTCCATCTTCTTTTCTTGTGTCATTTTCATAAAATACCTCATTTATTGGCGGCGTTGCGCTTCTTAAGCATCGGCCCAAACAAAGAAACAACGATGCTGAGTACGGTGACAATGAGCAGAACCAGGCTGACGGGGCGGGTGAAGAAAGACATCCAGCCATTCTCAGCCATGTTGCAGCCCCGGCGCAGATAGGTCTCAATATTGGTGCCCAGAACCACTGCAAGGATCAAGGGAGCAGAGGGAATCTCAAAGTATTGGAGAGCAATGCCCAGCAGAATGGCCAGCAGCATCATGAATACGTCAAACATATTGTTGGAGTTCATGTAGGCGCCGGCAAATACCAAAATCAAAATAGCCGGGTAGAGGTAGTGATAAGGAATCTTCAGGAGGGCAGGGAACAGGGGCATACCGACAATCTCCATGATGAATACCCCTACGGCGGCCAGAGCAGCAGCTAGGAAAATCAGGTTGAATAGAACGGGTTCATTGGTAGAGAACAGGGGTCCGGGCTGCACACCCTGCAAAGTCAAGGCGGCCATGAGCAGAGCACAGGCACCGTCACCAGGGATACCCAGAGAGACCATAGGAATAATTGCACCGCCGATGGAGGCGTTGTTGGCTACTTCAGGGGCAATAACACCATCTACACAGCCGGTCCCAAGAAGTTCGGGATGCTTGGAACTGCTCTTTTCCTGAGCGTAAGCTACCATGTTGGCCAGGGTTCCGCCCATGCCAGGTAGGAATCCAATGACCAGACCGATGATCCAGGAGCGAATGGCGTTGACCTTATTATCGGAGAAATCTTTGAGAGGGAACTTGAACCGGCTGATTTTCACAATGTCTGCCTGGCTGCTCTTGGAATCCCGGGCAAACTCCAGCAGAATTGTGGTGCCTGCAAAAAGACCCATCATGACATCTACAAAGCTAATGCCGCCGAAAAGGTAGTAGCTGCCGAAGGTGAACCGGGGAGTGCTGCAGATGGGAGCGTAGCCTACCGCAGCAATAAGAAGACCGATTCCCATGGAGATCATGCCTTTCACCATGTTGCCCTGAGACAGGGTGATGACAAGGGTCAGTGCACAGAGCATGAGGCTGAAGTATTCCCAAGGCCCCAGTTTTACAGCCCAGGCAGAGATCCAGTTGGATGCGAAGAGGGCAATGAGAACGGAGGGAGCAGTTCCCAGGAAATTGGCAACGGTCGCCGCTGAAAGGGCTCGCACCGCTTCTCCCTTTTTTGTCATCTCATATCCATCATAGACGGTGGCAATGCTGTTGGTGGTGCCAGGGATACCCAGCAGGATAGAGCCGATGTATCCGCCGGAAACGCCGCCAATGTAGATGCCTATCAACGTGGCAATAGCCAGGTTTGCATCCATGTGGAAGGTGAGGGGCAGCATGATAACCAGGCCGGTGCCGCCGCTCAGGCCGGGGATGGAACCCAGCACCACGCCAGCGAAAGCGCCCAGCATTAAGTAGAGCAGGCAGGTAGGGGTAAACAGAACCGCTAAAGCTTCAATAAATCCTGACATGAAAACGACCTCCTATCAACCGAAGAGTATCCCGGCCGGCAGGGTCACCTTGAACACTTCCTGAAGCAGGAACCATACGGCAAACCCCAAAAGGACGGCATAGAGAATACGAATATAGACGGGGATTTTTTTCTTCCCTGCAAAAAGAGTGCAGCACACAAACAGCATGATGATGGAAGAGAAAAGAAATCCGATCAGGTTGATGGCCACCGCATAGGCGACAAAGAGGGCATACAGCAGTGCGGTCCGTTTCCACTCCTTTTTTTCCAGGAAGTTTTTCTTGGGCTGCTGGCCTTTGTCAAAAGCAAGAATGAGGCCGAAAATTCCCAGAAAGGCAGCGGCTACAATGGGGAACAGCTGGGGGCCGGGATCGCCTTTGGCCAGCTGCATGACCGGCTTCAGCTGGAAGCTGAAGAATAAAACGATCAAGGCGAGGGCAACCGAAATAATGCCCAAAGTTCTATTTTTACTCATAACAAATAATCCTTCTTTTCTTGACATTGTAGTGAAAAGCAAGCGGGTGCCCGCAGCAGGTATGCTGCCGGCACCCGCCGCATTGCTTGATAAAAAGGAAAGAGAGATATTTTATTTGCCGCTTACATCAAAGCCCATAGCCTCGCTCATGGTCTTTGCAATCTCGGCCTTCTCCTGATAGGAAGAGGAGGCCTACTCGTGGTACTTAAAGGTGAAGGTGGTACGCATCGATGTCACGTAGGTC
>CALXEN010000193.1 GCA_944387325.1 uncultured Clostridia bacterium
CAGTCCATCGGCGAGCCCGGCACCCAGCTGACCATGCGTACCTTCCACACCGGCGGTATTGCATCCGCCGAGGATATCACCCAGGGTCTTCCTCGCGTTGAAGAGCTCTTCGAGAGCCGCCGCCCCAAGACCATGGCCATCATGACCGAGATCGGCGGCACCGTTCACATTGATGAGACCAAGCGGAACAAGCACGTCATCATCGACGGTGTGGATGAGAACGGCGCTCCTATCACCAAGAGCTATATGATCCCCTTTGGCCAGCACGTGAAGGTCATGGAAGGGGATGTGCTGGAGAAGGGTGCCATGCTCACCGAAGGCCACGCCTATCCCCAGGATATCCTGGCTATCAACGGCCCCGTTGCCGTCCAGGACTACCTCATCAGCGAAGTTCAGAAGACCTACCGTCTCCAGGGCGTAGAGATCAATGATAAGCACATCGAGGTCATCATCCGCCAGATGATGCGGAAGGTCCGGGTAGAAAATCCCGGTTCCACCAACCTGCTCACCGGGGCCATGGTAGACCGCCGTGATGTGATGATCATGAACGAGGAACTCCAGGCACGGATGGATGCCGGGGAAGAAGGTCTGGAGCTTGCCACCACCAGCCAGGTGCTGCTGGGCATCACCAAGAGCTCTCTGGCCACCGACAGCTTCCTGTCTGCCGCTTCCTTCCAGGAGACCACCCGTGTGCTCACCGAAGCCGCCATCAAGGGCAAGGTGGATCACCTGAACGGCCTGAAGGAGAACGTCATCATCGGCAAGCTGCTGCCCGCCGGCACCGGCCTGCCCGAGGTGGAGGCCGCTCTGGAGGAGCGGGAAGCCGCCGAACTGGCCGCCCAGCAGGAGGCAGCCAACGCCTGATCCTTTTCAAACCAAAACAGCAAGGACCGCTTCCTATGGAGGCGGTCCTTTTCTTATTCTGGCCCTTGTGAAATGGGGGAGATTCTGGTATAATACTATGGATTATCAAAATAGGCCAGGTCTGCCCAGATCCGGCCTCTTTGAGGATCAGGCCTCCGCTCGGGGGAAAAAATTCCTAGTACAGGAGTACGGATTTGAAAAACACGACTTATACCAAAGACTGGCAGGCCGCCCAGGTGATCGCCCAGGCCTATGATTCCCCGCCGCTGGCCTATGTTCATTCCTTCGGCTGTCAGCAGACCGTGAATGACGGGGAGAAAATCAAGGGAATTTTGGTGGACCTGGGATACGGACTCTGCGACGCACCCCAGCACGCCGATCTCATCCTCTTTAACACCTGCGCTGTCCGGGAGCACGCCGCGCAGCGGGTGTTCGGGACTGTGGGGGCGTTGAGGGCTTATAAGAAAGCCAACCCTCGCCTTATCATTGGAGTCTGCGGCTGTATGACCCAGCAGGAGACCGTGGTGGAAAAACTGAAGCAAAGCTATCCCTTTGTGGATCTGGTGCTGGGGGTGGACGCCATGGAGCGGCTGCCCCAGCTGCTGGCCCAGCGGCTTTCCGGCAGCAAACGGATCCTGGAAACGCCCCGGGAGCCTGCCACCGTTCTGGAGGGTGCGCCCATCCGGCGGGATTCCTCCTTCCGGGCATGGCTCCCCATTATGTACGGGTGTGACAACTTCTGCACCTACTGTATCGTGCCCTATGTGCGGGGCCGGGAACGGAGCCGCACCCCCGCCGCCATTCTGGAGGAATTCACCCGGCTGGTGGAGCAAGGGTATAAGGAGATCACCCTTCTGGGCCAGAATGTGAACAGCTACGGCAAGGGGCTGGAGGAGCCTATGGATTTTGCAGACCTCCTCAACCTCCTCTGTCAGGTCCCGGGAGACTACCAGATCCGGTTTATGACCAGCCATCCCAAGGACGCCAGCCATAAGCTCATTGATACCATTGCCGCCCAGCCCAGGATCTGCAACCATCTTCACCTGCCGGTCCAGTCGGGAAGCGACCGGATCCTCAGGGAGATGAACCGCCATTACGACCTGGCCCACTACCTGGAGCTGGGGGACTACGCCCGGGAAAAGATCCCCGGCGTTACCTTCAGCAGCGATATTATCGTGGGCTTTCCCGGGGAAACGGAGGAGGATTTCCAGGCTACCCTGGATCTGGTAAAGCGGGTGGAGTATATGCAGCTCTTCACCTTCATCTATTCCAAGCGGACGGGGACCAAGGCTGCATCCATGCCTGATCCCTACACCCACAAGGACAAGACGGAACGGATGGCAAGGCTTTTGGCTTTACAGGACGAGATCGCCGGCCGGCAGGTGGCCGCCCTGGTGGGCCAGACCCAGAGGGTCCTTTTGGAGGGCCATGGCCGGTTTGAAGGATTGCTCAACGGCCGGCTGGACAACAATCTGGTGGTGGAGATTCCGGGGAACCCGGAATGGATCGGCCATTATGCCCAGGTGAAATTTACCGGCAGCCGAGCCACCATCCTCACAGGGGAGCTGGAAGAGCTCCTCTGACCCAACAAAAGTATATTATAAAAAGGAGATAAAATTATGGATTGCATTGAACTGTTCAAGCAGGCCGCCGTGGCCCTGCAGAGCGATATTCGTTATCTGGAGCTGGATGCTGCCCGGAAGGAAAACGACGCCAACCAGGCGCTTCAGGACAAGATCGGGGAATTCAACATTGCCCGGATGAACATGAATGAGCTCATGAGTGAGAACGAGCGGGACGAGGCCAAGATCGCCGCCACCAACGAGAAGATCAACCGGCTCTACCAGGAGATTATGAATGACGAGGGGATGCTCCGGTACAACGAGGCCAAGAAGAACGCCGAGACCCTCATCAACCACATTGACGCCATCATCAACACCGCCATGAACGGGGGAGACCCCATGACGGTGCAGGAGCCCACCGGCGGCTGCACCGGCAGCTGCAGCTCCTGCTCCGGCTGCCATTGATCCCCCAAGCGCCAGGATTCTAAATTACAGAAGGCAGGTAACGGAAATGGCCCAGCTTTCCCCCATGATGGCTCAATATTTTGAAATCAAAAACCAGTATAAAGATGCGATCCTGTTTTACCGGGTGGGCGACTTTTACGAAATGTTCTTCGACGACGCCCTCACCGCCAGTAAGGAACTGGAGCTGACCCTCACCGGCAAGCAGTGCGGCCTGGAGGAGAAGGCCCCCATGTGCGGGGTGCCCTTCCACGCCTATGAGACCTATGTGGCCCGGCTGATCGCCAAGGGTTACAAGGTGGCTATCTGTGAGCAGACGGAAGACCCGGCCCTGGCCAAGGGGCTGGTGACCCGGGACGTGATCCGGGTAGTCACCCCCGGCACCGTCATCGAGAACAGTATGCTCCAGGATGACAAGAACAACTATATCTGCAGCATCTACTGCCGCCAGGGACGGGGGGCAATTTGTTTTGCGGACGTCTCCACCGGGGAGCTTCAGGGCACCGAACTGGAAGGGGAAAAGCTGGACGGGGAACTGGTGGGGGAACTGTGCAAGTTCCATCCCAGCGAGATCCTCATGAGCCCCGGGGTGCTGGATTTGAAAACCGTTACCGACTATACCCGCCAGCAGCTCCACTGTTCAGTGGAGCTCATGGGGGAGGAAGAGTACGACCTGGGAGAACTGGCAGTCCACCTGACCCAGAACTTCGGGGCCGACTGGGAATCCCAGTGCGGCAGCCCCAAGGACT
>CALXEN010000194.1 GCA_944387325.1 uncultured Clostridia bacterium
AAATAAAATCCGGAGAAATCGGCCTTACAGGCGGAAGAAAATTTGACTCGGACTCGGAAAACAAAACCTTATAAAAAGGCCCGCTGTCTGATTTTAGACAGCGGGCTTTGTTCAATCCATGAGGGGCTTATACTTTTTGAAGGCGTTAGGGAGGGGGTAAAGGCTTTCCAGGGCCTGGCGGTCTGCCCAGGCGTATCCTTCCGGCAGGGGAAGGGCGGGAGCGGTAAAGAACCAGCCCTCCATCTCCCACTGAATATGGGTGAAGATGTGCCGGGCGGCAGGGAGAGGCTCTCCCGCCTCTGCGCCGGGCAGCAGCACCTCCAGGCGGGATTGAGCTTCCTCCAGGGAAAGACGCTCCTCCCAAAGGACGGGCTCCCACAGCCCCGCCAGGAGGCCCTTCCGGGGTCGCTGGTGGACCAGACAGCCCGCTTCGCTTTTCACCAGAGCCAAAGTGATGGGCTGAATCCGCTTTGCTTTGGGGGCGGGCTTCACCGGGAGATCCAGCTGAGTTCCGGCGGCCTTGGCTCGGCAGAGGTGGGCCAGTGGGCATTGACCGCAGAGGGGTTCCCCGCCGGGCAGGCAGACCAGGGCCCCCAGCTCCATAAGGGCTTCGTTGTAGGGACCTGGCTTGTCCGGGGGCTGGTGTTCCATCACCCAATCGGTGTAGGCCGCCTTGGTGGCGGGGAGGGTGATATCCCGGCTGTCATTGTAAAGGCGGCTGAACACTCGGAGTACGTTCCCGTCCACGGCGGGGGCGGGAATCCCAAACCCAATGCTGGCCACGGCCCCGGCGGTGTAGTCCCCGATTCCGGGCAGGGATTTCAGGGCTTTCAGGTCAGCGGGCAGCTGACCGCCGTAGTCTCGGCAGACCTGCTGGGCGGCCTTCTGCATATTCCGCACCCGGCTGTAATACCCGAGCCCTTCCCACAGCTTGTTCAGTCGCTGAGGGTCGCAGGCGGCCAGGGCGGAAATGTCCGGCAGTTCCTCGATAAAACGGAGATAGTAGGGAATGGCGGCGGAGACCCGGGTCTGCTGGAGCATGATCTCGGACACCCAGATATGGTAGGGGGTGGGGTCCTGCCGGAAGGGAAGGATCCGCTTGTTGGTATGGAACCACTCCAAAAGGGCGGGAGCAATGGGGGAAAGGGTCATAGGATACCTCAAAAGAAGGGAGGCAGCCGGGTGTTCCGGCTGCCTCCCGTTGTGAACGGAAAATCAGAAACCACCGGCGGTTCTGGGGAAGGGGAGCACGTCCCGGATGTTGGGGATGGCGGTGAGGTACATGATCAGCCGCTCAAAGCCCAGGCCGTAACCGGCGTGCTTCACCCCGCCGAACCGGCGGAGATCCACGTACCACTCGTACCCCTCGGTGGACATCCCCATTTCGGCCATCCGGGCCTGGAGCACGTCCAGCCGCTCCTCACGCTGGCTCCCGCCGATCAGCTCGCCCACGCCGGGCACCAGCATATCGGCGGCGGCAACGGTCTTGTTGTCGTCGTTGAGCCGCATATAGAAGCTCTTGATCTCCTTGGGATAGTCGGTGACGAAGACCGGCTTCTTAAAGACCTGCTCGGTGAGATACCGCTCATGCTCGGTCTGGAGGTCGGTGCCCCAGGATACAGGATACTGGAACTTGTCGTTGTTCTTTTCCAGCAGGGTCACCGCCTCGGTGTAGGGCAGCCGGACGAACTCGGCCTCCACCAGGGCATTCAGCCGCTCCAGCAGCCCCTTGTCAAAGAACTGGTTGAAGAACTCCATCTCCTGGGGGCAGTTGTCCAGCACATACCGGATGACGTACTTTACCATGGCCTCGGCGGTGTCCATGTAATCGTTCAGATCCGCAAAAGCCATCCCCGGCTCGATCATCCAGAATTCGGCGGCGTGGCGGGGGGTGTAGCTCGCCTCGGCCCGGAAGGTGGGGCCGAAGGTGTACACCTTCCCGAAAGCCAGGGCCATGGCCTCGGCTTCCAGCTGGCCGGAGACGGTCAGGTTGGTGCTCCGCTTGAAGAAGTCCTGGGAGTAGTCCACCTTCCCCTCCTGGGTGAGGGGAACGTTCTCCAGGTCCAGGGTAGTCACCTTGAACATCTCCCCGGCGCCTTCGCAGTCGCTGCCGGTGAAGAGGGGAGTGTGGACGTAGGTGAAGCCGTTCTCCTGGAAGAACTTGTGGATGGCAAAGGCGGCCACGCTCCGCACCCGGAAAGCAGCGTTGAGGGTATTGGTCCGGGGCCGGAGATGGGGGATGGTCCGGAGATACTCCATGGTGTGCCGCTTCTTCTGGAGGGGATACTCGGGGGGGCAGGTCCCCAGTACGGTGATGGAATCAGCGTTCAGCTCAAAGGGCTGCTTGGCGCCGGGGGTGAGGACCAGCTTGCCGGTGACCTCAAAACCGGTGTAGGTGCCGCACTTGGCGATTTCGGCATAATTCTCCAGCTTGTCGGCCTGGAAAACGATCTGGAGCCCCTTGAAGGAGCTGCCGTCGGTCAATTCAATAAAGCCGATGTTCTTGCTGTCCCGGACGGTGCGGGCCCAGCCGCAGACGGTGAGGACGGTGCCGTCCTGGGGAGCTGCCTTGAACAGGCTTGCGATTTCGGTACGTTTCATAACTTCCTACTCCATCCTGATTTGATATTCCCATATTATAACCCTTTTTTAAGGGGAAGTAAAGAGCGAAACCAGCCCTTCCCCCACCAACCGGCCGGAATAAAGGGCCTCCTCCAGGGTATTGCCGTGGCCCCCCATCTCAATGAGGAGGCTGCCGGTGGTCAGGTCCTGGTTGTAGTACCGGTAATCAAAGAGGACCGGCCGGGTGAGGGTGGGAAACATTCCTTCCAGACGGGCCTCCAGGGCTCCGGCAAAAGCCAGGTTCTGGGAGAAATTGGGCAGATTCCCTCCCTGGTCGCAGCCGCAGATGATCATGACCTGGGCGGCGTCCTGGCCGTCGATCCGGGTCACCGGTTTCACCCGGACTCCCTCCTGCTCAATGGCGTCCCGGTGAATGTCCAGCACCACTTTAATGGAGGGGTACTGCTCCAGGTAAGCCCGGACAGTGGCGTTGCTGGCAGCGTAGCTGCCGTTGTAGCTGGGATAATCGTGGAGGGTCATATCGTGGAGGGTGTTGATTCCGCCTTCATTCAGGACCCGGTCGACCTCCCTCCCCACGGCACATACCTGTTGGGAAGTGTCGGTGATCCGGGCCCCCCATTCCGGGTCATAGTAGGTATCGCTGTCCAGGTTGTAGGTCTCGGTGGCGTGGGTGTGCATGATGAGGACCTGAGGCTGGTCGCTGTTCAGCTCTATCTGGAAGGGAAGTCCTGCCTGAGCCCAGGCCAGTACCTGACTGTCCGGCTGGGAGGTGTAGTTCTTGATGCTGCCGCTGGAGAGGGGCACGGCCCCGGTGCCGGAGGCCTGACCGTAGGTCTGGGCCAGGAGGGTGCCCCAGCCCGGGGGACATTCCTCCGCTGCTGGAGAGGCGGTGGGAAAAGGCTCCGGTGCAGGGGTGGGCTCCGGCTCTGCCGTGGCTGCGGGAGCTGGGGTGGGAGCAGGGGCAGCGGCCGGTGCGGCGGAGAGGCTGGCGGGCAGGGGATAGGCGAAAAAGCCTGCCAGGCCCCAGAACAGCTCCCCGGTGGGGAAGACCATGGCCCCCACCCCCAGGCTGACCCCCACCGTCAGCCCGGCGGCGGCGACCCCCAGCCGGCGGAGAAACCCAGTCCACTGTCCCATGCCCTTGTCCTCACTTTCCCTGCAAATGGCTTGCCAATAGGTATGCGCCGGAGGGAAAGGAAAATTCTTTGGAAGGGAACCAAAAAATTTGAAAAAACCACTTGCGAAACCCGCCGAAATGTGATAACATAACTTGTACTGTTATGGTTAACTAAGGAGGTGGAACGTAATGCCTAACATTAAATCTCAGAAGGACCGTGTGATCCAGGCCGAGAAGGAAGCCGCTCATAACAAGGCAATCAAGTCTAACCTGAAAACAGTTGTCAAGAAGGCTAACGCTGCCATCGTTGCCGGTGCAGCCGACAAGGACGCAGCCATCAAGGCTGCTGTCAAGGCCATTGACTCTGCCAAGAGCAAGGGTGTCCTGCATAAGAACACTGCTGCCCGTAAGGTGAGCCGTCTGGCTAAGCGTGCAAACAAGGCTGCTGAATAAATCCAACAACCTTGCATAGGAACGAACAAGAGCCGCAGTATGGATGCTGCGGCTTATTGTTTTTTAAAAAGAAGAAGGGCCGGTCCCCGGGGACTGGCCCTTTGAAATGGTATCTGGATCAGACCCCCAGCAGAAGGCAGAGGGCGAAGGCTCCGGCCCAAAGCCCCAGGGAAAGCCAGAGAAAGGCCCAGCCCCGACGGAGCCACTTTTCCCACTGCAGGTTCTGGCGGCGGAGGGTCAGACAGGACTGGTGCAGTTCCGTCTCCTCCTCCAGGGCAGTGGAGAGGGGAGCAGGCCGCAGAAAGGTCAGGGCAGCCCCCAGCCCCAGGGCGGAGAGGAACCAGAGCAGGAAGAAGAGTCCGGACAGGACTCCCCGCACCCGGCTCCCGGCGCTGACCAGAAATTCCAGGGCGGAGATCCCGCCCACCAGACTGGCGGCCAGGGCCAGCCCCGCAGCCAGGCGGCAGCCATGGATGAGAAGCCGCCGCTCTCCCTCCCGGACATCCAGGTATTGTACCAGGAGGGGGGAGGGTCCGTGGGAAGCAGCCGCCGTGGCGGTGCGCCCCTGGCTGAAAAGCTCCTGGGCAGGGCGGTCCAGCAATGCCTCCAGGGAGATGGGGGCAAAGGGATCCGGCTGGGGCAGCTGAAGATCCACAGGGGAAAAACCGTCTTCCATACGGGGGCTCCTTTCAGGGAGAATCAAAAGTCATAGGACCATTATGGCATCTCCCGGCCTGCCCGTCAAGAAGTTCCAGGGGAAAATTTACTTTACGGCGATACACTCGATCTCCACCAGGCTCCCCTTGGGGATGGCAGCCACCTGGACACAGCTGCGGGCGGGGTAAGGCTGGGTGAAGAACTGGGCGTACACCTCATTCATGGCCCCGAAATCTCCCAGGTCTGCCAGGAAAACGGTGGTCTTGATGACGTTGGCCAGGGTCATTCCGTTCTCCGCCAGGACGGCGGTCAGGTTTTTCAGCACCTGGCGGGTCTGGTCCTCGATCCCCTGGGCCATCTCTCCGGTGGCGGGGTCCAGAGGAATCTGGCCGCTGCAGAAGACCAGGTCACCCTGGACCAAAGCCTGGCTGTAAGGACCCAGGGCGGCGGGAGCGTTTGCGCTGTTGAGAGCATTCATATTGGTATCCTCCTTTGAGTTGTGAAATCAGAGAAGCTGGAACCCGGCGTTGGTCAGAGCGGCCTTGATCTCGTGGATCTGCTCAAAATCCCGGGTCTCCAAAGCCAGGGTCAGGATGCAGCTGTTGATGGCGGTATCGGTTTCGCTGTGATCGTAGTGGACATTGACCACGTTCCCTCCGCACCGGCTGATGATGCCGCTTACCTCCTCCAGCTGGCCGGGCTTGTCCACCAGGCCGATGGAGAGGGTCACGTTCCGGCCGCTCATGAGAAGGCCCCGGGTGATGACCCGGCTGAGGATGTTCACGTCGATGTTTCCCCCGGACACCAGGCAGACCACCTTCTTGTCCTCCAGGGGGAGCTTGCCGAACATGGCGGCGGCCACGGCCACAGCCCCGGCCCCCTCGGCCACCAGCTTCTGGGTCTCCATCAGGGCCAGAATGGCGGCAGCCACCTCGTCATCGGTGACGGTGAACACATCGTCCACATACTTCTGGGCCATGGCGAAGGTGATGTCCCCGGGGGTCTTTACGGCGATGCCGTCCGCAAAGGTGTTGGCGGAGGGCAGGCTCTCCACCTGTCCGTGGTGAAGGCTTTCCACCATGCTGGGGGCCCCGGCGGTCTGGACCCCGTATACCTTGATCCGGGGATTCAGGCTCTTCAAAGCGAAGGCCACCCCGCTGATAAGGCCGCCGCCCCCCACCGGGACCACCACGGCATCCACATCGGGAAGCTGGTCCAGGATCTCCAGACCAATGGTCCCCTGGCCGGCGATGACCTCGTCGTCATTGAAGGGGTGGATGAAGGTGGCGCCCGTCTCCTGCTGCAGCTTGCAGGCGTAGTTGTAGGCGTCGTCATAGACCCCCTTCACCAGCTCCACCTTGGCGCCCAGCCGCTTGGTAGCCTCCACCTTGCTGATGGGGGCCCCGTCCGGCATACAGACCACGCTGCGGATCCCGCTGCGGGTGGCAGCCAGGGCTACGCCCTGGGCATGGTTTCCGGCGCTGCAGGCGATGATCCCCTTGCTCTTCTGCTCCTCGCTGAGCTGGCTGATCTTGTAGTAGGCACCCCGGAGTTTGAAGCTGCCCGTCACCTGGAGGTTCTCCGTCTTCAGGAAGATCTGGTTCTTGCTGCAAAGGCGGGGGGCTGCAATGAGATCGGTCTTCCGGGCCACATCCTTCAGCACAAAGGCGGCGTGGTAGATCTTGTCCAATGTTACCATAGTTTTTTTCCTTCCTTTCCTTAGGGCGGGGGGTGGTTGAAAGAAAAAAACAGTCCCCGCCTCCTGTCCTAAGAGGCGAAGACTGTACAATCTCCGTGGTACCACTCTTATTGCCGCACCGGCGGCCACTCTGCCAGGTCAACCAACCTGTCGGCGGATAACGGTGCCTGCCGTTCCAGCTTACTGAGAAGATCCTGTTGGGCCGGAATGCTGCGAGGGGATCTGCCCTGTCCGGTCCATACTGCCTTGCACCAAACGGCAGCTCTCTGAAATGGCGGGGCGGACGGGCCTGTCCTCGGTCATAACGCATTTACAATGGTATTATTTTACCCTGGTAAAGTGCGTTTGTCAAGACTGAAATTCCGGCCTTGACAAACTCGATTTACCGTGATAAAATCCAGGCATATAAAGGCGTGGAACGGGAAAAGTACCGCCGGTGAACCATTCAGAGAGCCCTCGGCAGGTGAAAGAGGGTATGGGGCCCGGCGGGAAGAACACCCGGGAGCCGCAACCTGAACACCCGGAAGGGCCGGTAGGGACGCCGCAGGGCCAGCGTTAAAGGGCCAGTGCTTTCAAAGGGGAGAGCATGGGGAGAGAGGTCTGCTCCCTTGGGGCAGGCAAATTAGGTGGTACCACGGATACGGCAGCTGTTCGTCCTAAGCAAAGGGCGGGGAGCTGTGTTTTTTTTACCCTTCCTTCAATTTTGCAGGAAGCGAGGAAAAAGCGTATGTGTTGTGTCATGGGGTATACAGGGAAGGACCTGTCCGCCGAAAAATTCCGGGAATATCTTCTCCGCACCGCCAGCCGGGGCCCGGACGATCACCGGGTGGCTCGCCTGCCGGACGGGGGGCTCATGGGGTTTGGCCGTCTGGCCATTATGGGGCTCACCCCCCAGGGGATGCAGCCCTTCATCCGGGGGAAGGACTGTCTGGTCTGCAACGGGGAAATCTACGGGTTCCGACCTATGAAGGAGGAACTGGAGAAAAAAGGGTATAAGTTCCAGAGCGACAGCGATTGTGAGATCCTCCTTCCCCTCTACTACGAATACGGTCTGGAAATGTTCCGGATGCTGGACGCAGAGTTTGCCCTGATCCTGTATGACGCCCGGAAGGACCGGTGGATCGCCGCCCGGGATCCCATCGGGATCCGGCCCCTCTTCTACGGGTATTCTGACAGCGGAAAGATCGCCTTTGCCAGCGAGGCCAAGAACCTGGTGGGCCTCTGCAAGGAAATTCATCCCTTCCCGGTGGGGTGCTACTATTGTGACGGAGCCTTCACCCGGTATGAGGACATCGGGGATGTGCCGGTCTGCCGGAAGGAAAGTCTGGATACCGTCACCGCCAACATCCGGGAAAAGCTGGTGGCCGGGGTGGAAAAGCGGCTGGATTCGGACGTGCCGGTGGGATTCCTCCTGTCCGGCGGGCTGGACTCCAGCCTGGTCTGTGCCATCGCCGCCCGGCTGCTGGACCGGCCCATCCGTACCTTTGCCATCGGGATGAGGGAGGATGCCATCGACCTGAAATACGCCCGCCAGACGGCAGACTACCTGGGGGCGGACCATACCCAGGTCATCATGGACAAGGACCAGGTCCTGGACAGCCTGGAAACGGTGGTGGCCCTTCTGGGTACCTGGGACATTACCACCATCCGGGCATCCATGGGGATGTACCTCTGCTGCAAGGCCATCCACGAGACCACCGACGTCCGGGTGCTTCTGACCGGTGAGATTTCCGACGAGATGTTCGGCTACAAATATACCGATTACGCCCCCGGTCCGGCAGCTTTCCAGCAGGAGGCCCAGAAGCGGCTGCGGGGGCCGTATATGTACGACGTTCTCCGGGCGGACCGGTGCATCTCGGTGGACAGCCTGGAGGCCCGGGTCCCCTTTGGAGACCTGGATCTGGTGCGGTACGTCATGGCCATTGACCCGGCCATGAAGATGAACACCTACGGCAAGGGCAAGTACCTTCTCCGGAAGGCTTTTGAGGAGGGGGAATGGCTTCCCCCCGAGATCCTCTGGCGGGAGAAGGCGGCTTTCAGCGATGCGGTGGGCCATTCCATGGTGGATTACCTGAAGGAATATGCGGAGGGCCTTTATACGGAGGAGGAATTCCGGAAAAAGGCCGCCTCCTACACCTACTGTCCTCCCTTTACCAAGGAGAGCCTTCTTTACCGGGAACTGTTCGAGAAGCATTATCCTGGCCAGGCGGCTATGATCGCCGATTTCTGGATGCCCAACAAGAGCTGGGCAGGGTGCGATGTGTCCGACCCCAGCGCCCGGGTCCTGAAAAACTACGGAGCCTCCGGCCTGTGACCGGAAGAACAGCCCCTGTTTTCCCTACAAAAAAGGGAAGGCAGGGGCCTTCCTTTTTGGCAGGGCGCTCACTTGACAATTCTATTTAAAAAACCTACCATAGAAGATGTGATATCAGGGAAATCAGGGAGGTGGGAGCCGTGGAGTACAGACCCGGAAACAGAAATACCCAGGGGGCGGCCCGGGCCAGACAACAGGCGCTCCGCCAGGCCCGGCAGCGTCGCCGCCGGTATCAGATCCAGGCATGGGCCCGGCTGGGATTCCTCCTTCTGATCCTGCTGGTGATCGCCGGAATCATCACCGCCATCATCACCGCCGTCCGCAGCTCCGCCCTGGCAGAGCTGGAGCAGGAGGCGGTGGTGGAGGAGCAGGAGTCCATTCTGGCCCCCCTGCCCTTCCAGTCGGAGGAGGATCCGGAAAATCTGGAACCCCGGAACATCGGCCCCAGGGTGGACAGCACCACCCTCACCCCGCTGACGGTGGGCGGGGCCCTGCCCGCCTGCGGTACGGTGGAGACCAGCTACTTTGCCGATGCCGCCTTCCTGGGAGACAGCATCACAGAGGGCCTTTCCGAGTATGACATTGATCTCTCCGGCGCCCTGGTCTGCGGATACATCGGGGCAGCCCCCAACCAGATCGTCAACCGCACCGCCCTCACCCACCCGGACCGGGGGGAGGAGGTCCCCCTGGACGTGCTGACCCAGGCCCAGCCGGCCAAGCTCTATATCCTTATGGGCACCAATACCCTGGTGAATGCGGGGAATGACGAGAGCTTTTTGAACTACTATGATAAAATGCTGGAGGAGCTGCGGAACAGCCTCCCCAACACCATTCTCTATGTCCAGAGCATCCTGCCGGTGCGGCCCGATGTGAAGGAGAAGAGCCCCGGCCTGGATAATACCCGGCTGGCGGCCATCAACCAATCCATCAGCCAGATAGCGGTGAAGTACGGCGCCTACTATCTGGATCTGTGGGAGACCTTTGCGGACGAGGAGGGAAATCTGCGGGAGGATATTGCCCAGCCCGACGGCATCCACCTTACGGTGCCGGGATACCAGGAATGGGTCACCTTCCTCTGCAACCATCCCCTGTACAATAAAAACAACCCCTATCTGCTGGGGAGCGATTACAGCACCAACTAACCAAAATCAGAAGAGGACGGCTTGGCCGGAAGAGAGGACAACATGGCAAACAACGGATACAATAATTTCCACGGAAGACCGGATGATCCATCCCAAAGCTATGCGTACAGCTACCAGTACAACGGCAGCAGCGGAACCAATCGCAGCACCAGAAACAGAAAAAAGAAGGATGGCCAGGGGCTCCCCATCCCCCTCATCGTCTTTGGATTCTTTATCAATCCCCTCCTGGGCATTGGCCTCCTGGTTGCCCATCTGGTCATGATCGGGGTGATCACCAACAGTGCCCCCGGCAAGATCCAGTTTATCAGCAGCAGTCAGGCCCGAGCCCGGCAGGCTGCCGAGGCTGCCGAGATCCAGCAGATGACCCCCAAGGAGCAGATGGCCCAGCAGGCCCAGGCTTTGGAGCAGCGGAGCAAGAAGACCCGGCTGGTCAGCATCTTCCTGATTCTGTTGGGCGGAGTCCTGACTCTGGGCGGGTTTTCCATGGTGGTGGAAAGCCTCAGCTGGATCATTCCCTACGGAGCCTACTCCTCCGATATTGTCGCCCTGATCTGGGGGGCTCTTACGACGGGGGGCGGCATCACCGCCATCCGGTACGCCCTGAAGATGCGCCGGGAGATGCGGTTCAAGACCCGGATCCTGTCGGTGGTGGGAAAGAACACCGTCATGGACCTGCGGGATATTGCCCAGGCCACCGGTATCAACAAGAAGGAATGTCAGAAGCAGGTGCAGGACTGCGTGGATAAGGGCCTCTTCGGCTGGGGGGCATATCTGGATCTCTCCAGCAACACCCTCTTTACCGGGGCAGCCACTGCCCAGCAGCGCACCGACGCCAAAAAGGAAAAGATCCGGGAGAAGCAGGAGGCTAAAGCCGCCCGGGAGGAGGCCAAGAAGGCCAACAGCAAGTACCAGGCCATTCTGGACCAGCTGGAAGCCCTGGACGAGGCTATCCCCGGGGAGGAAATGAGCGCCAAGATCCGACGCCTGGCCCAGGTGAGCCAGAAGATCTTCGAGCTGGTGGAGCAGAACCCCGAAAAGCTGCCCCGGCTCCGGAAATTTATGGACTATTATCTCCCCACTTCTCTGAAGCTCCTCACCAGTTACAGCCAGCTGGATGCCCAGGGGGTGGAAGGGGATAACATTACCGAGGCCAAGACCCGGATCGAGAACGCCATGGATACCCTCACCACCGCCTTTGAAAATCAGCTGGACAAGCTGTTTGAGGAGGACGCCCTGGACATCAGCAGCGACATTACTGCCATGGAAGGGATGCTCCGGGCGGACGGCCTGGCCGGGGATTTCCCGGAATTCAATCTTCCCGGCGGGGATTTGTGATCCCCTGTACAATATGGAAAAAAGTTCAGCCCGGACAGAGAGATCTGTCCGGGCTTTCTGCTTGTTTATCTTTTGTTTTCAGGGGGGGCCTCCGGGTTGACCCGCTTTCCGCAATAAGGACAAAAGTCCCCAGTGCTCCGGTCCAGGAATTTGCCGCAGCAGGGGCAGCGGTAGAAGAGAAGATGGAAGAGAATGGCGCCCACCATGACGGCTATCCCCAGACCGCAGAGAGGAAACCACTCACGGGAAACCCCGGCTGCCGCCAACAGGACCCCCAGGGCCAAAAGAATCATTACCAGGCGGCGGATCTGTCTGGGATACCACCTTTTCATAAAAACCTCCCTGTAAAAAAGCCCCCATCCGAAAGGGAAGGGAGCGGTATGCGAAATATGGTTCAGGGCTGCCCGTGCTGAAGCTCCAGCCAAGCCAGGTCCCCGTTTTCAATGCCGTGGATGATGACCTCGGCAGTAGCAATGTTGGTGGCCACCGGGATGCAGTGTACGTCACAGATCCGCAGCAGATCCATCTCATTGGGCTCTCCCTTTTTGGCGGAGACAGGATCCCGGAAGAAAAGGAGAACATCCACCTCTCCGCAAGCGATCATGCTGCCAATCTGCTCTGCGCCGCCCTTGGCACCGGGATAGAGGCAGCGGACCTCCAGGCCGGTGGCGTCATGGACCAGCTTGCCGGTAGTGCCGGTGGCGACCAGGTTGTTCTGTGAAAAGATCCGGACATAGGCGGTGCAGAACTGCACCAGAAGTTCCTTACGGGAATCGTGGGCGATGAGAGCGATAGTCAAACCGGATCCGTCCTTTCTGTCATAATCCTATAAATTATTCTATCGGAAAAAACTTTTTTTCGCAAGGGGGGAGATGGATAAATCCCCAGGCCCCGGCAGTCAAACCAAGAAAAAAGCCGCCGGTAAAGTGGCAGTTCCCCAGTAAAAGCCGGGATTTGCCATCAAAAAGTTATGGAA
>CALXEN010000195.1 GCA_944387325.1 uncultured Clostridia bacterium
CGCCCCGGATGGGGTCATAGATAGGCATACACTGGCGCTGGGCCATGCTGCTGGCTTCCCCCTGGGCCACGATGATGTGGTCTATCAGGTCGATGCCCAGGATGCCTAGTGCTTTTACCAGCTTGCCGGTGGTGATGATGTCCTCCGAGGAGGGGATCGCCAGCCCGGCAGGATGGTTGTGGGCCAGGATCACCGAGGTGCCGCCCGCCAGCAATGCGGATTTGGCCAGCCGACCCGCCGAGACCTCCACCGAATTGGCCAGGCCACGGCCCAGCTGCTCGCACCGGAGCACCCCGTTCTTGTCGTCCAGGATGACCGCATAGAGCTGTTCTTCCTTTAAGCCAATGAAAAGAGGCTTGACGAAGTTGATGGCCTCCTCCTGGCTGGTGATCTTTTTCACCTGTTTTTGCTTCTCCATCTCATAATACCGGGAGACCTGAAGGAGGCTGTGGAGAAATCGGGCGCTGGCGGGGCCCATCCCCTCTACCTGGGCCAGCTCGTGGGGGCTGGCTTCCAGCACCTGGCAGAAGCCCCCGAACCGGTCCAGCAGCCGGTGGGCAATGGGGTTGGTATTGCACCGGGGAATGGCGAAAAAGAGAAGGTATTCCAGCACCTCGTGGGCAGGCAGGCTTTCCAGTCCGTACTCCTCCACCTTTTTGTGCATCCGCTGGCGGTGATCCTTGTGCAGATTGTTTTCTCCCATGGGCCCTGCGGCTCCTCCTCATTTTGACAAATTCGTTATTTATTATATACTAAAAGGAGCCTAAAGAAAAGTGATGTGATAGAGGGAATGAAAAATTTTGTAGCGGGGCCCAACGAGGAGGGCGTCCGCCTCTCCCGGTTTGTGGAGGGGGTCACCCATAATATGCCCAGAAGCCTGCTGTATAAAGCCTTCCGGAACAAGCGGATCAAGGTGAACGGGAAAAAGCAGGACCCGGATTACCGGCTTCACCAGGGTGATCAGCTGGAGCTGTACATCAACGATGAGTTCTTCCCTGCCCAGCCGGCAAAGGCGGCCCCCAAAAAGCGACAGCCCAAGGTCCGGGTAATTTGGGAGGATGAGAACATTGCCATCCTCTACAAGCCCACCCACCTGCTCTGTCACAGCGACCGGACCGGGGACCCCAACCTGGTGGACGCCTTCCGGGACCATCTGGAGGAAAAGGGCGAGTACGATCCCCACGCCCCCAGCCGGTTCGCCCCCGCCATCTGCAACCGGCTGGACCGGGGCACCGAGGGGCTGGTGGTGGCTGCCAAGAACTACCCCAGCCTCCGGGACATGAACGCCATCATCCAGCAGGACCTGCTGACCAAGACCTATCTCACCATCACCTTCGGCTTTCCCCCGGAGGGGCGGCATACCGCCTACCTGGCCCATAACGAAAAGACCAACAAGGTGACGGTGCGGAAATACCCGGCGGAAGGGTACAAGGAGATCATCACCCAAGTAAAGGTGGAAGAGAAAAAGGGGCCCTTCGCCCTTTGCCGGATTGGCCTCATCACCGGGCGGACCCACCAGATCCGGGCCCACCTGGCCTACCTGAACGCCCCGGTGCTGGGGGACATCAAGTACGGCAACCGGACCATCAATGAGAAGCTGAACCAGCGGACCCAGAATCTCTGCGCCGTGAAAATCGCCTTCAAAGAAATTCCTCCGGAGAACACCCTCCACTATCTCACAGGCCAGGTGTTCAAGCTCCCCGAACCTGCCATTCTGGAAAAATTCCACAGCCTGGAAGGATAACTTTTCTTCCCTCTTTTGCAGCCCTGAAAACTTTTTCAGGGCTGTCTTTTTTGCTTGACATTTATATCGTCTTGCGATATAATCAAAATGCGATATATCGGAAAGCGATATAGTAAGCAGAAAGGATGATCCCCATGGGCGAGAATCTTGTGTTGACGGAATCCACCTACTATATTCTTTTATCTCTCTACACTCCCCAGCACGGGTACGGCATCATGCAGCAGGCCCAGCAGCTTTCCGGCGGACGGGTCCGGCTTGCCCCCGGCACTTTGTACGGGGCCCTCAGCGCCCTCTGCGACAAGGGATGGATCAAGCCTTTGCCGGTAAACCCGGAGAGCCGGAAGAAGGAATACCAGCTGACCAGCCAGGGATTGCTGGTCCTCGAGCAGGAACTGGCCCGGCTGCGGCAGTTGGTGGAAAACGGAGAGGCCATTCTCAAGGAGGAACAGGTATGAATGACCATAAAAAGACGTTCCGGTGGTTTTGGGTCTGGAACTTTGACAAGGAGGAGCAGTGGCTCAACTCCATGGCCCAGGAGGGCTGGGCTTTGGATCATGTGGGGCTGTTCCTCTATGATTTTGTTCCCTGCGCCCCAGGAGAGTATACCATCCGGCTGGAAATGCGGAAACCGGACCCGGAATATCTGGAGCTTATGGCCGAGACCGGAGCGGAGTATGTGGGGAGGTATTCTCAATGGCTCTATTTCCGCAAACGGGCAGACCAGGGGGAATTTGACCTATACTCCGATCTGGATTCCCGGCTGAATCATCTGCAAAAGGTAGGGCGGCTGCTGGTGCTGGTCGGATGTATCAATCTTTGCATAGGGTTAATCAACACCTTGAACACCTTCTCTTTCGGCTGGATCAATCTGGCTCTGGCTTCGGTCCTCTTTTACGGCCTGGGACGGATCCATGGGAAGATGGACGCTTTGAAAGAGAAACGGCTTTTAACGGAATGACCCATAGAAAAAGCGCAGGGAGCGGCTGCTCTCTGCGCTTTTGTTTCAGATGAATCACAGGCTGAACAAATCCACCTGGTTGGTGGCGGGCAGGTCGCCCAGTGCTCCCACGCTGCGGAGGGTCTCCATAATGGCACCTGATACCCCGCAGGCAGACTGGAGCTCGTCGATGGAGAGGTATTCCTGACCGTGGAGGGTGGCGTCCTCCAGGGCCTGGGCGGCGGTGTCCCCCACCCCCCGCAGGCTGTTGAAGGGGAGGCGGACCTTCCCCTCCTCCACCACATACTTGGTGGCATGGCTCTTTCCCAGCTGGATGGGGAGGAACTGGTATCCCCGCTGGAGCATCTCATTCTCCAGCTGGAGGCTGACCAGGATATCCTCGTCCTTGGCGTTCTTTTCCTCCCGCAGCCGTGCGGTAACCTCCTTGATATGCTGCTTGGCCACCGCCTTGCCCCCAATGGCAGCCTCGTAGTCGATGTCCGAGCCCCGGACGGTAAAGTAGACCGCATAGAACTCCGGGGGATGGTACACCTTGAACCACATGAGCCGGATGGCGGCGATAAGGTAGGCCACAGCGTGGGCCTTAGGGAACATATATTTGATCTTCCGGCAGGAATCCATATACCAGTCCGGCACTCCGTGGGCCTTCATGGCCTCCTCCCCTCCCGGGGGGAAACCGTTCTTGGCCACCTTTCCCTTCCGGGTCAGCTCCATGATATCGAAGGCCATCTTGGGTTCCAGACCTTTTTGAAGGAGGTAGGTCATGATGCTGTCACGGCAGCCGATGACCTCGGAAATGGAGCAGGTCTTGGCCTTGATAAGATCCTGGGCGTTGCCGGTCCAGACGTCGGTGCCGTGGGAAAGGCCCGAGATCTGGATCAGGTCGCTGAAGCTCTTGGGCTGGGCTTCCAGCAACATCTGCCGGACGAAGTTGGTACCCAGCTCGGGAATGCCGAAGGTGCCGGTCTTACTGTCGATCTGTTCCTCGGTGACCCCCAGGGACTTGGGACTGATGAGGAGGTTGATGACGTCCGGGTCGTTCATGGGCACCTGGTCCATGGAGATCCCGGTCATTTCCTCAAAGTATTTGTACATGGTGGGCACATCGTGGCCCAGCTCGTCCAGTTTCAGAAGGGTGTCGTGGAGGTACTTAAATTCAAAGTGGGTGGTGTATACCCCTTTCTCCTTGTCGTCCGCCGGGTGCTGGATGGGGCAGAAATCATAAATTTCACTGGTATCCGGCACCACCACCATGCCGCCGGGGTGCTGGCCGGTGGTCCGCTTGACCCCGGTGCATCCGGCGGAAAGGCGGTTCTCCTCCGCCCGGTTGACGGTGCGGCCCCGCTCCTCCAGGTATTTCCGCACATAGCCGTAGGCGGTCTTGTCCTGCAAACCGGACACGGTGCCCGCCTTGAAGACGTTCTCCTGGCCGAAGAGGGTCTCGGTGTACCGGTGGACCAGGCTCTGGCACTCGCCGCTGAAGTTCAGGTCGATATCCGGTTCCTTGTCCCCGTAGAAGCCCAGGAAGGTCTCGAAGGGGATGTCGTGGCCTTCCACCTTCATTTTATGGCCGCAGACCGGGCAGTCCCGGTCGGGCAGGTCGAAGCCGTCGGCCACGCTGCCGTCCTGGATCCACTCGTTGAAGTGGCAGTGCTCGCAGATATAGTGGGGCTGCATACTGTTCACTTCCGAGATACCGGAGAAGTGGGCCACAGCGGAGGACCCTACGGAGCCACGACTGCCCACCTGGTAGCCCAGCCGGTTGGACTCCGCCACCAGTTTCACGGCGATGACATACAGCACCGCATACCCGTGGCCGCAGATAGAGTTCAGTTCCTTTTTCAGCCGGTCCTCCAGGATCTGGGGCACCGGATCCCCGTACTCTTTTTTGGCCCGGGTCCAGGTGTCGCTGCACAGCTCCTCCACGGCGCCGGGCAGGCTGGGGGGATAGGTCCCCTTGGGGATGGCCCGGATGGTGTTGTCAATGGTGGCGGCAATTTTGTTGGGGTTGGTGACCACAATCTCGTAGGCCTTCTCCGGGGGAAGATAGCTGAACTGGGCCAGCATATCCTGGGTGGTTCGGTAGAAGAGAGGGGCCTGGTTGTCGGCGTCCTTGAAGCCGTTCCCCGCCTGGAGCACCGCCCGGTAGATGGCGTCCTCCGGTTCGGTGAAATGGACGTCCCCGGTGGCCACCACCGGTTTGTGGAGAAGCTCTCCCAACTCGATGACCTTCCGGTTGAAATCCATGATCCCTTCCAGGTTTTTCACCGTGTCGTTCCGGACCATGTATTCGTTGTTTCCCAGGGGCTGGACCTCCAGGTAATCGTAATAATCGGCGATCCGCTTCAGTTCCTCCATGCTCCGGCCCTGGACGATGGCCCTGTAAAGTTCTCCCGCTTCACAGGCGGAGCCCAGGATCAGCCCCTCCCGGTACTCGTTGAGAACGCTGCGGGGGACCCGGGGCTTTTTGAAGAAGTAGTCGGTATGGGCCTTGCTGACGATCTTGTAAAGGTTTTTCCGGCCGATCTGGTTTTTCACCAGAACGATGAGGTGGAAATATTTCTTTTTCAGCACCTCCCGGTTTCCTCCCAGGCCGGTGTTGATCTCCTCCACCTTCTTGATTCCCCGGCTGGCCAGGTCGGCCAGCAGCTTCAGGAAGATACGGCCCAGGGCCATGGAATCGTCCACCGCCCGGTGATGGTTGAAGGGTTCTATTTCCAGATAGTTGTTGATGGTATCCAGCTTATAGTT
>CALXEN010000196.1 GCA_944387325.1 uncultured Clostridia bacterium
GAGGTCCTCAAGGTAGGGGACAAGGTAAAGGTGAAGGTCTTGGACCTGGCCCTGAAGAAAAAGCGGATCTCTCTTACCATGAAGGGTGTAAAGCAGGATTCCTGACAAGAAAAAAGGACGGCGTCTGCCGTCCTTTTTTGTATCTTTATTGGATTTTCCGAACCACCAGGCTGGCGATCCGCTGGTTGTCCATCTCGCCCACGGTGCCCTCCAGGGTGTCGAACTGGAAGGTCTCGCCCTGGACGGGGATATGGCCCAGGCAATTCAGGGCCCAGCCTGCGGCGCTGGTGTAGTCGCCCTCCTGGGCGTCCTTGGGGAGCTTGTAGCCGATGGCCTCGAACATATCGTCGATGTTGGCGTCCCCTTCTACCCGGAACAGATCCTGGGAGAGCTGCTGCACCGGGCTGGGCTGGGCGGTTTCGGTCTCGTCAAAGATCTCGCCCACCAGTTCCTCCAGCACATCCTCCAGGGTCACCAGACCCAGGGTGCCGCCATGGTCGTCCGCCACCACCGCAATGTGATGCTGGGTGCGCCGGAACTCGGCCAACAGGTCGCTGAGCCGTTTGGTGCGGTAGACAAAGAGGAGTTCCCGCTTCAGTTCCTCCAGCACCACCGGCTTGCCCTGGGCCAGGCAGCGGAGCACATCCCGCACATGGAGCATCCCCACACAGTGGTCAATGGTACCCTCGTACAAGGGGATTCGGGTAAAGCTGCAATTTTCCAGCAGGTCCATGATCTCCTCCTGGCTGGCATTCATATTCAGGGCTACCATATCCACCCGGGGTACCAGGATCTCTTGCACCGTGGTCTCATCCAGATCAATGACGCTCTGGATGATATCGCTCTCCTGGGCATCCAGAACGCCCTCCTCTTCCACCGTGTCAATAAAGGTTTTCAGTTCATCTTCCGTGACGCTGGGGGTGTCCTCGCCGGACTCCTTCCCGTGGTGGGAAACCAGCTTCTGAAGGCCGGTAAAGAAAATGACCACAGGAGTCAGAATGACCTTGATGAAGCTCAGCAGGGGAACGAAATTCATGGCTACCTGCTCAGCATGGCCTTTGGCATAGCTTTTGGGGAGGATCTCTCCGAAGATGAGAACCAGCACCGTCATGACGGCGGTGGCCACGGTGGGACCGATATCGGCACCCAGCAGCTGGATGAATAGGACGGTGGCCAAGCTGGACATACTAAGGTTGACCACGTTGTTACCCACCAGAACGGTGGAAAGGGTGCGGTCATAGTCGTCCGCATGGCGCAGGACCATGGCAGCCCGGCGGTCTCCGTCGTCTGCACGGGTCTTCATCCGGATCCGGTTGATGGAACTGATGGCTGTTTCGGACGCCGAGAAAAAGGCGGAGCCGATCAACAAACCAAGAAGGGCCAGATATATACTAGGGCCAGGGGAATCCAAAAAATCACAAACCTTTCTTTTTTAAAAAATAAAGTGAATGAGCACTCAAGAACATGATAACGGCTTTTATACCGGATTTCAAGAGGAAATTTAGCAGAGAGAGATAGAATGATGATTCATCAACAAATCTACCTGCGAAAAGAAAAAACTTGCTGGGATTAAAACGAAAATAATAAACACAAACCTCTGATACAAATAATATAATAAGGAATGTGGGGGAATATGTTTATTTAATTAAAAAATGTTTTGGATTCATTAACAATATGTAATTCTGAACAAAACTATAAGGGCCCAAAGAAAGGATTTTGTTCAGGGTACAGAAAATCAAGCATTTGTGCAGATTGCACATTGAAATCCGGTAAATTTGTGCTATAATGCACAATAGAGGAACGGAAATGAGGAGCCCCTTTCGGTGGCCGCCGTACCTCTTGGATTCTTATTTAAGAAAGATAAGGAGGAAAACGATATGGTAAATCAGGTTAAAATTTCCAATTTCCAGGAAGTCAAGAAGATCGTGACTGCCGCATCGATGAGCCTCAACGATATTGGCATTCATGATATGAAGGGAAGCATTGCAGACGCCAAGAGCATTCTGGGCATGATGAGCCTGGATTACAGCCGTCCTGTAAATGTTTACTGTGAAGACGAGAAAGACCTGAACCGTGTACTGAAGGCCATTGCCCAGTAATGTCAGGTAACAGCAAGGCCGCCCCCTCCGGGGCGGCCTTTTCTTTTTAGGATCAGGGAAAAATAAAAATTCTCCCCGGCGTTAGCCGGGGAGAGGGAAGAGTTAAAACTTACAGGGCGTCTACGATCTCCTTGGTATCCCGGGCGATCATCAGCTCCTCGTTGGTGCAGATGGCCAGGACCTTTACCCGGCTGCCCTCGCCGGTAATGTCGTTGATATCCAGGCCCCGGATCTTGTTCTGCTCGGGATTGATCTTGACCCCCAGGAACTCCATGTCAGAGCATACATTCTGCCGCACATGGGGATCGTTCTCCCCGATGCCGCCGCAGAAGACGATGCAGTCCAGCCCGCCCATGGCAGCGGCGTAGCCGCCCACGAACTTCTTGATCTGGTAGGAGAGCATTTCGTTGGCCAGATGAGCCCGCTGGTTGCCCTGATCGGCAGCGGCGGAGACGTCACGGTTGTCGCTGGAAACGCCGGAGACGCCCAGGAACCCGGACTTTTTGTTCATAACATTGTCGATCTCGGCAGCGGTCATGCCGGTGGCGTTCATGAGGAAGCCGGGAATGGAGGGATCCATATCACCGCTCCGGGTGCCCATGATCAGGCCGGCCAGGGGAGTCATCCCCATGGAGGTGTCCAGCACCTTGCCGCCGTCCACGGCAGCGATGGAGGAACCGTTGCCCAGATGGCAGGTAACGATCTTCAGCTCGCTGGGATCCTTCCCCAGGTACTGGGCGGCAGCCTTGCTCACATACCGGTGGCTGGTGCCGTGGAAGCCGTAGCGGCGTACACCGTACTTCTCGTAGTACTCGTAAGGCAGGGCATACATATAAGCCTTGGGAGGCATAGTGCTGTGGAAGGCGGTATCAAAAACGGCCACATTGGGAACATCCTTCCCGAACACTTCCTGGGCAGCACGAAGCCCCAGCACACCGGCGGGATTGTGAAGGGGAGCCAGAGGAGCCAGCTCCTCGATGGTCTTAATCAGGTCCTCGGTGACCAGGCAGCTCTCCTTGATCTTCTCGCCGCCGTGAACCACCCGATGGCCGATGGCAGTCACATCGCTCATGTGGTCGATGACCTTTCCCTCGCCGGTGGTCATCATCTTCACCACTGCGGCAAAGGCTTCCGTGTGGGTGGGGAAGGGGATGGACTCCTCCCACTTGCCGTCGCCCACCTTGTGGGTGATGCTGCTGCCCTCCATACCGATCCGCTCGCAGAGACCCTTGCAGAGGACTTTTTCCCCCTCCATATCAATGAGCTGATACTTCAGGCTGGAAGAACCGCAGTTGATAACCAGAACTTTCATTAAACTCTTCCTTTCTTAAAGGGCCGCAGACGGACCTTTTCTTTTTACTTTTTTTATTATATAATGTCACCAAAAGATTTTCAAGGCCTGGGGGAAATAACATGAGATTTGTGGGGATCATTGCGGAATATCATCCTTTCCACAACGGCCACGCCGCCCAGCTGGAGATGCTCCGGCAGATGGGGGCGGGTCGGATCGCCGTGGCCATGAGCCCCCAGGTGGTCCAGCGGGGTCAGCTGGCGCTCCTCCCAGCCCGGGTGCGGGTCCGGGCTGCCCTGGAGGCAGGGGCAGACCTGGTGGCTGCTCTTCCGGCGCCCTACGCCTGCGCCACTGCCCAGGGCTTCGGAGCGGCAGGGGTGGCCGTCCTGACCGCCCTGGGGGCGGACACCCTGGCCTTCGGAGCGGAAGGGGGAACGGGGGAGGAATTCCTGGAACTGGCCCGGCTTCTCAACGCAAATGCCTTTGCGGAGCCTCTGCGGCGGGAACTGGCCCGGGGAACCACCTTCGCTGCTGCCCGGGCCCGGGCGGTGGAGGAGCTGGCGCCTGCCCTGGCGTACCTGCTGCAAACACCCAACAACATTCTTGGGGTGGAATATTGCCGGGCCATACTGAACCAGAACAGCCCGCTTCAGCCACTGCCTCTCCCCCGGCGGGGAACCGGCCATGACAGTGACCGCCCTGCCCCTCCCTATGCCAGCGCCAGCTGGCTGCGGCGGCAGTTTTGGAAGGCGGGCCTGGAGAGCTGGACGCCATTTGTGCCGGGCCAGGCTTTGGAAAAGTACCGCTCCGCCCTGGAGGCCGGGGCATTTCTGGACCCCCTTCGGGAGGAGGTGGCCATCCTCTCCCGCCTTCGGGCCATGACCCCGGAGGAATACAAGGCCATCCGGCATACGGGGGAGGGACTGGACCGCCGGCTGGAAGGAGCGGTCCGCACCGCCACTAACCTGGAGGAACTGTACACAGCCCTGAAGACCAAGCGGTACCCTCTGGCCCGGCTCCGCCGCCTGGTGCTGGATGCTGCCCTAGGCTACGGGGAGGATCTGCCGTCCCTGCCGCCTTATATTCACATTCTGGGCGCTCGCAGAGCTGCCCTGCCCCTGCTGAAAGGGGCGGCACTTCCCGCAGGTACCAGTTTGGCCCAGCTGGAGACGGCAACCCCTCAGGCAGCCCTGACGGCCCGGGCCCACAGCAGGGCAGAAGATCTGCTTTCTCTCTGCCGTCAAAACCCAGAGCCCACGGGGGTGGCGTACACCCAGCCCCCACTGCCGCCAGGTG
>CALXEN010000197.1 GCA_944387325.1 uncultured Clostridia bacterium
GAGAAGATGGTGACCCTGGGTAAGAAGGAAGACCTGCATTCCAAGCGGCAGGTATTCTCCTACATCACCAAGGAAGATGTAGCCAAGAAGGTGATCGACGAGATCGGTCCCAAGTACGCCGAGCGCAGCGGCGGCTACACCCGGATCATCAAGACCGGTGTTCGCCGTGGTGACGCCACCGAGATGGCGATCATCGAGCTGGTCTGATCCAGCTGCAACAGCGTTATAAAACAGCTTCCCGCCTGCGGGCGGGGGGCTGTTTTTTTTGTGGTTTAAAATGGGGAAAACCCGCATAATTAAAGGAAATCTGGCAAAAACAACAGAAAGATTTCCCCCAAAGGGAGGGCAACTGTGCAAGCCACAGAAAAAGTTGTTAAAAGCATAACAACTGTACCAATGGTAGGGAAATGTGCTATGATAAGAATGAAATCGCCTGCTCTTGCGATATTTTTCGGGGGGCAGGATGACTGATAAAAGTAAATAGTTCAGAAATCGACAACGATGGTGAAGAGGAGTACGATCATGGAAAAGAACGGATGTGGCCCCCGGGATTTTTTCCGGGCGGAAAAGAGCATTGCCCGACTGGGACTGATCGCCGTGCCCGGCGCCGAGGAGCTGACCAACCTGATTGATGGCCACCTGGTCCGGTGGAGCCGTGAGGCTGGCTGCGCCAACGACACCTTTATGATCCCCTGCGATTGCCCCCGCTTTCAGAGCGGCGACGCCAAGGGCCTGGTGAAGGAGAGCGTCCGGGGATTTGACCTGTACATTGTGGTGGATCCCGGCAATTACAGCATTACCTATAAGCTGTTCGGCTACGACAACCATATGTCCCCCGACGATCATTTCGCCAACCTGAAGCGGATCATCCAGGCCGTGGCCGGCAAGGCTCACCGGATCACCGTCATCATGCCCAGCCTTTACGGCGGCCGGCAGCATCGCCGGGTCAGCCGGGAAAGCCTGGATTGCGCCGTGGCTCTCCAGGAGCTCCAGGGGATGGGCGTCTCCAACATCATCACCTTTGACGCCCATGATCCCCGGCTCTGCAACGCCGTGCCCCTCATGAGCTTCGATAACGTCATGCCCACCTACCAGGTGCTGAAGAAGGTCTTCAAGGATATGCCCGAGGTGGAGTTTGACAAGGAGCACTTCATGTGCATCAGCCCCGACGAGGGCGCCATGAACCGGAACCTCTACTTTGCCAGCGTGCTGGGGGTCAACCTGGGAATGTTCTACAAGCGCCGGGATTACAGCCGGGTGGTGAACGGCCGGAACCCCATTGTGGCCCACGAGTACCTGGGGGAGAGCGTGGAAGGGAAGACCGTCTTTATCGCCGACGACATCATCGCTTCCGGGGACTCCATGTTGGACATCGCCTATGAGCTGAAAAAGCGGGGCGCTGCCAAGGTCCTGGCCGATGCCACCTTCCCCCTCTTCACCGCCGGCCTGGAGAAATTTGACGAGGCCTACAAGAAGGGGATCATCGACGGCGTGCTGGGCACCAACCTGACCTACCGGAGCCCCGAGCTCCTGAAGCGGGAGTGGTACCACGATGTGGACGTCTCCAAGTATATCAGCTACTTTGTGGCCGCTCTCAACCATGAGATGAGCGTTTCCAGCCTCTGCGATCCTCACCAGAAGATCGCCGCCCTCCTGGAAGCCCATGGCATGAAGATCGCCAACAGCTGAAGAAGGATCTGAACAGCAGGAAGGCAGCGGAACTCCGCTGCCTTCCTTTTTTATGGATATTGGGCCTGGGTGAAATCCGGGCTCCCGGTGTAAGGGTTCACCCATAGCCCCTCCACCGGCACCTGAGTCTCCAGTCGGAACTCCTCCCAGCAAAGGGGAAGGAGGAAACACTCCGCCAGCAGCTCCTCCTGGTTCCCGGCCAGGGAGCCGGTCAGGGCCCGGCAATCCTCCAGGAAGGTCTCTGGGCTCCCGTCAGCGGCCTGGAAGGGGAAAAGAGCCAGATCATAGTCCTCCGCCGCCTTCCGCTCTTCCAGGACCTCCAGGCTCACCAGCTCCACCCGGCAGAAGATCCCCAGCCGCTGCTGAAGCTCCCGGTTGAGGCTGTTGACCAGATCCTGAAAAAGGGGATCCTCCGGGGCCAGGAGGACCAGCCCTTTCACCGAATCCAGTCCCAGCTCCTCCAGCCCTGCCCAGAGAAGGGGAGCGGGGTCCCCCAGCTGGGGCAGCACCCCTTCATCCAGTCCCAGAGCAGGGGGATAAAGCTGGCAGGCTTCCCGCAGCCCCGGGCCAAAGGTCAGCTCCCCTGACCAGAGAGCGGCGCCGATGGCCTGCCGCACCGAAAGATTCCCCAGGACCTCCCGCTCCGGGTTGAGGCAGAGGGCCCAGGTCACCAGAGGCAGACCCTCCCCCTCCTCCTGGACCACCAGACTCCCGGTGGGGGTGCCGGTCCAGTCGGGCCCTGCCAGCCGCAGGGTGGGGATCCCCTCCCCCTGGCATCGGGTAAGGGTCAGGGAGGTCTCCCCCCAGCTTTTCAGCCGGTACACCCCGCAGCCCAAGGTGGTCTCCACCGTCAGGCCATACTGGCCCTGGGCGGCCTGAAAAAAGTCCTCCCGGCAGGGGTAGGTCCCCGCCAGGGCCAGCAGCTCCCGCAGGTCCAGGGGCCGGTCCAGGGTCACCACCAGGGTCTCCGGGGCAGGGCAGTCCACCCCGGCGATCCCTTCCAGCTTCTCCTGCCAGGGGCTGCCGGTATCCGGGTCCAGGGCCCGGGAGATGCCGTAGGCATAGTCCCGGCTGGTTACCGGCTGACCGTCCCACCAGACCAGGTCCTCCGCCAGGATGAAGGTCCAGACCAGTCCGTCCCGGGAGACCTGCCACGTCTGGCAGCCGTCCGGCTGGGGCTGCCCCTGGGCGTCCGTTCGGAACAGCCCCCGGTAAAGGTGCCGCAGGGCCAGCAGATCCCCCTC
>CALXEN010000198.1 GCA_944387325.1 uncultured Clostridia bacterium
TTTTTTAATTACATCTCGCTTCGCTCGAAGCTTGAAGCTAAAGCTTTTTTGCTCTCCCCAGCAGAGCTGGGGGTTGCTATATCGCTAAAGCATACAACGGCGAAGGCCCGGGAGATTCTCCCGGGCCTTCAGGGATAAGACATATTTACAGGAACAGGGCGATGCGGTAGACCAGGAAGGCCATGACCCAGGCAAGGGCGGTCTGTCCCACCATCATTCCAAGGGCCCAGCCGCTTCCCAATTCCCGCTTTACCGAGGCAATGGCCGCCACACAGGGGGTGTAGAGGAGGCAGAATACCAGCAAACTGGCGGCTGCCCCCTGGCTGAGGGTATTCTGGAGTGCAGCGGTGGAGCCAAACAGGATGCTCAAAGTCGAGACCACGCTCTCCTTGGCCATAAAGCCGGAGATGAGGGCAGTGGAGACCCGCCAATCCCCGAAGCCCAGAGGGGCAAAGAGAGGAGCCAGCCAGCCTGCCAGGGCCGCCAGGATGCTCCGGGAGGAATCCTCCACCACATTCAGGTGGAGATCAAAGGTCTGCAAAAACCAGATGAGGACGGTGGCCAGGAAGATAACGGTGAAGGCCCGCTGGAGGAAATCCTTGGCCTTCTCCCAAAGGAGCTGGGCCACGTTCTTGGCCCCGGGCATCCGGTAGTTGGGCAGTTCCATGACAAAGGGGACCGGTTCTCCCTTGAACTGGTGCTTCAGCAGGAGCGCCACCAGAATCCCCGTAAGAATGCCAAAGGCGTACAGGCCGATCATGACCAGGGCTCCTCTCCCCGGGAAGAAGGCGGCGGCAAAGAAACCGTAGATGGGCAGCTTGGCACTGCAGCTCATGAAGGGGGTAAGGAGGATGGTCATCCTCCGGTCCCGCTGGGAGGAGAGGGTGCGGCTGGCCATCACCCCGGGAACAGTGCACCCGAAACCGATGAGCATGGGAACGATGCTCCGCCCCGAGAGGCCCAGTTTCCGGAGAAGCTGGTCCATGATAAAGGCCACCCGGGCCATGTAGCCACTGTCCTCCAGGATGGAGAGGAAGAAAAAGAGGGTGACAATGACAGGCAGGAAGCTGAGGACGCTCCCCACCCCTCCCATGACCCCATCCACCACCAGGGAGTGGACCACCGGGTTCACGTGCCACTGGAGGAAAAGTTGGTGGACCGTTTGAGTGAGCCAGGCGACCCCCGTCTCCATAAGCCCCTGGAGGAAAGCTCCGATGACGTTGAAGGTGAGCCAGAATACCAGGGCCATGATTCCTGCAAAGGCGGGTAGGGCGGTGTACCGGCCGGTGAGGATCCGGTCCATGGCCTTGGAGCGAAGACGTTCCCGGCTTTCCCGGGGTTTTACCACCGTCTGGGCACAGACCCTGCGGATGTAGGCGAACCGCATATCCGCCACGGCGCTGGCCCGGTCCATCCCCCGCTCCTGCTCCATCTGGACCAGGATATGCTCCAGCAGTTCCAGCTCGTTCCGGTCCAGCTCCAGCCGGGGCAGGAGGCTGGTGTCCCCCTCCGCCAGCTTACTGGCGGCAAAGCGGCAGGGCAGCTGGGCCCGGACGGCATGGTCCTCGATCAGATGCATGATGGCGTGGATGCTCCGGTGGACGGCGGCGCTGCCGTCCTCCTCCCGGCAGAAGTCCACCCGGCCGGGGGCCTCCTGGTACTTGGCCAGGTGGATGGCGTGATCCACCAGCTCCCCTACCCCTTCGTTTTTGGCGGCGGAGATGGGCACCACCGGCACTCCCAGCAATTCCTCCAGCTGGTTGATCCGGATGGCGCCCCCGTTGGCCCGGACCTCGTCCATCATGTTCAGGGCCACCACCATGGGGATGTTCAGCTCCATGAGCTGCATGGTCAGGTAAAGCTTCCGCTCAATGTTGGTGGCGTCCAGGATGTTGATGATCCCCTTGGGCCGCTGGGTGAGAAGGAATTCCCGGGTGACGATTTCCTCGTTGCTGTAAGGGGACATGGAGTAAATGCCGGGCAGGTCGGTGATGAGGGTGTCGGGATGGCCCTTGATGGACCCGTCCTTCCGGTCCACTGTCACCCCCGGGAAGTTGCCCACGTGCTGATTGGAGCCGGTGAGCTGGTTGAAGAGGGTGGTCTTGCCGCAGTTCTGGTTTCCCACCAGGGCAAAGGTAAGGGTGGTCCCCTCCGGGAGGGGGTTTTCCCCTGCCTTCTGGTGATACTTACCGCTCTCCCCGTAGCCGGGGTGGGGATAGAGGGACCGACCCGAGGGGCGGTCATGCACCGGCTCCTGGCACTCCTCCCCCATCTGGATCTGGGCGGCATCTGCCAGCCGGATGGTCAGCTCATACCCATGGACCCGCAGCTCCACCGGATCCCCCATGGGGGCGTACTTGACCACTGTGACCTGGGCCCCTTGTATCAGCCCCATATCCAGGAAATGCTGGCGGAGGGCACCTTTGCCCCCTACCGATAGAATGGTGGCGGTTTTCCCCACCGGAAGCTGATCCAATGTCATACGATTTATCTCCTTGGGCGGTTTTTCGCCCGGTAATTTTTACCTTCCTATTATACTATCTTGCCCCGGGGAATACAACCGGGAAGTCTTTCTCTCCTCCCGGTTTTATCCGAAAAAGAGTATACTTTTTCCCACCTTCCCCATACTATGGGGGAGAAGGTTTTTACCTGGAAAAGGAGGATCGACTATGAATCCATATGAAGGGACCAAGACCCTAGCCAATCTCCAGACCGCCTTTGCGGGGGAATCACAGGCAAGGAACAAATACACCTATTTTGCCTCCATCGCCAAAAAGGAAGGGTACGAGCAGATCGCCGCCCTGTTCCTGGAGACGGCGGACAATGAGCGGGAACACGCCAAGCTCTGGTTCAAAGAGCTGGGCGGGCTTGGGGATACTCCCCACAACCTGGAGGACGCTGCCGCCGGGGAGAACTACGAGTGGACGGATATGTACGCCGGGTTTGCGGACACCGCCCAGGAGGAAGGTTTTCCCCAGCTGGCCGCCAAGTTCCGGATGGTGGCCGAGATCGAAAAATCCCACGAGGAACGGTACCGGGCACTTTTGAAAAACATCGAGACCGGGCAGGTGTTCCAGCGCTCCCAGGTGAAGGTATGGGAGTGCCGGAACTGCGGGCATCTGGTGGTAGGGACTCAAGCGCCCCAGGTCTGCCCCGTTTGCAGCCATCCCCAGGCTTTCTTTGAAATTCGGGCAGAGAACTACTGATTTTCGATTTGGCTCCGGCGGCCTCTTGCTGCCGGAGCTTTTCCTTCTGCCCCAGCTTTTCAGCCCTGGGAAAAATTCCGGTTTATGATTTTTGGTGAATCCCTTTACCCTGGCGGCTATTTCAGGTATAATGGGAACACTTTTACGACAATGTACAAAAGCAAGGAGCGTCCATGAAAAAGGAAGGAAAAGCGGGGCAGCTGGCCCTGGTGGCCAGTATGCTGTTCGGGATGTTCTTTGGAGCGGGGAACCTGATCTTCCCTGTCTCCATGGGGCAGCTGGCAGGACAGAACCTTTGGCTGGCGGCAGCCGGGTTCCTCATTACCGGGGTGGGTCTGCCCCTGCTGGGGGTGGCCGCCCTGGGCGTCAGCCGGGAGGAGGGGCTGCTTCCCCTGAGCAGCCGGGTGAGTAAAGGATACGGGCTCTTTTTCACCTGCGCCCTCTACCTTACCATCGGGCCTTTCTTTGCCATTCCCCGGTGCGCCACCGTCTCCTATACGGTGGGGATCCAGCAGATGTTCCCTGCGGGGGGCGCCGGGCTGCTGGCCCTCTTTTCTCTCCTCTTTTTTGGGGCAGTCCTCTTTTTCTCCCTCCGTCCCGGGGAGATCCTTACCTGGATCGGAAAGGTACTGAATCCCCTTTTCCTGGCCTTTCTGGGGGTTCTGGTGATCCGTGCCCTGACCGCCCCCATGGGGCAGGTCTCCCTGATTCCTGCCTCCGGGAGCTATCTGAGCTCTCCCTTTGCCACCGGGCTTCTGGAAGGGTATAACACCATGGACGCCCTGGCCAGCCTGGCCTTTGGGATCGTAGTGGTCCAGGCCATCCGGAGCCAGGGGGCAAGGGAGCCGGGGGAGGTAGCCCGCCGCACCGTGCTGGCGGGGCTGTTCAGTTCCCTTCTCATGGGTTTCATCTACCTTCTGGTGGCTCTGGTGGGGACCCAGAGCCGGGGACTGTTTGAGGCCGCCCCCAACGGCGGGGAGGCTTTGGCCCAGATCGCCCATCACTACTTTGGCAGCGCCGGAGCCTTCATCCTGGCGTCCACCGTCACCATTGCCTGCCTGAAAACGGCGGTGGGGCTCATTACCAGCTGCAGTGAGACCTTTGTGAGCCTCTTCCCCCACGGCCCCTCCTACCGGGTCTGGGCGGTGGTCTTCTGTGGGGTCTCCTTTCTCATCGCCAACCTGGGACTGGACGCCATTCTGGCCTACTCCCTGCCGGTGCTCATGTTCCTCTATCCCCTCTCCATCGCCCTGATTTTGCTTACCCTGGGCGGGCGGTGGTTTGGGAATGACCCGGTGGTGCTCCGGTGGACCCTGGGGCTGACCGGGGCGGCGGCCCTGCTGGATTTTCTGAAAGCCCTGCCCAAAGCCACACAGGCCTGGCTCCATGCCGGCCCTCTGCTGGAGGCTGCCGAAATCGGTTTGCCTCTTTTCTCCAAGGGCTTCGGCTGGGTCTGCCCCGCCCTGGCGGGATTGGTCATAGGACTGATCCACCAGCGGCTGCACCGCTCCTGACATAAAATAGCCGGGACTTTTCCAAAGGATACCTTTTGGAAAAGTCCCGGCTTTATTTTATTCTGGGGTGTAATAGGCTTTCCCCGTATTGGGGGAATTGGAGACATCCAGGGTGCCTACATCGTTTTCCGTGAGACCGTCCTCCCCCGTTCCCTGGAAGATGGCTGCCACCATCTGAAACTTGTAATCCAGGTTGTTCAGGGTTCCCAGCTGGATGGTGATCCGGCCACTCACCGTCACCGTCACGTTCTCCAGGTCCCGCAGGTCGATCCGGGAGACCCGGGTGTATAGGTCCTTTTCATGGAGGTACTGGGAGAGCTTTTCCAGGGCCTGGGCCAAGGTCTGGTTTTCAGCCTGGGTCTCGGCGTTCTCCTCCTGATCCTCCCCCTCCACCTTGGCGGCATCCAGGGAATAACCCACCTGGGGCTCGCCCCCCAAGTCAGCCTGGAGTTCGATCAGCCCATCCGAAAGGGTGTCCGTAATCCGGAGCACCCGGAGGGTCTCGCTGAGGATGGCATAGCCCTCCTCCACCGGAATGTAGAGGCTCTCCACGGCAGGGGTCACCTGAATGACCACGGTGGTAGGGAGGCTGTATTTCACCTTCACCTCCTCCAGGTAGGGCAGCTCCACCAGAAGTTTCTCTTCCAGCTTGTTTCCGTCTACCGCAAAGAGGGCTTCCCCGGGGGTCAGGCCGGTGGCCAGGGCAATTTCCTCTTGAGAATAAATTCCCGTATCAGGAGGGTTGCTCCCGTCCGGATTTTCAATCCGGAGAGTCTCCACCTTGAAGATCACATCGGTGCTGAACAGAATGGCCAAGGCAATGAGAAGGAGGGTGACCAGAAGGACCATCACCCTGCGGCGGATGCGGCGCTGCCGTTTGATGGCTGCCGGGCTTCCTGCCTGGTAGCTGACCCGCCGCCGGGGAGGTTTTCTTCTCCGGCGGGGTTCCGGGCCCCGGCCTGTGGGACGCCGGCCGGCCGGCGCCTGGTTTTGAGGGGCGCTGTTCATAGCGTTCCTCCCTTCTTTGGTTACTTTAATCTTCCAGGATCTCCCGCAGCTTCCGGGTGATCATCCGGAGGCTGTCGGGCTGGGCCAGAGCGGCGGCTTTCCTGCCCATGACCATAAGCTGGGCCCGGTCCGCTGTAAGTTCCTTTACCAGCTGGATGAGCTTCTCGCTGGTGAGATCCTTCTCCTCAATGACCCGGGCAGCCCCGGCCTGTTCCAGCTCCAGGGCGTTGTAATACTGGTGGTTTTCCGCCACATTTGGACTGGGGATGAGGATGGCGGCCCGGCCCACTGCCTCCAGCTCGGCCAGGGTCAGGGCTCCGGCCCGGCTGATGACCAGGTCGGCGGCGGCCAGCATCCGGGGCATATCCTGGATGTATTCCCGCACCATCAGGTTTTTTTCCAGATCAAAGCCCTTTTCCCGGGCCAGATTTCGGAAAAGGATAACGCCCCGGCTGCCGGTGGCATGGATGTGGAAAATTCCCCGGTTCTCCCCCTGCTCCCAGGCGCAGAGGTCTGCCACCACCTCGTTGATCCGCCGGGCGCCCAGGCTCCCTCCAAAAGAGAGGATGACCAGCCGGTCCTCCTCCAGGCCCAGGCTCCGGCGGGCAGCCTGCCGGTCCTGATTGAAAATTTCAGGTCGGACGGGATTTCCCACCACCAGGGTCTTTTCCGGGGCGCCCAGCCGCTCCACAGCGCCGGGCACGGCGGCAAAGACCACCGTAGCCCCCTTGGCCAGCAGCTTGTTGGTAACTCCGGGGAAAGCGTTCTGTTCGTGGATGGCGGTTTTGATCCCCATTTTGGAGGCGCACCGGACCACGGGGCCGCTGACGTACCCGCCGCAGCCTATGACCAGGTCAGGCTGCACCTCTTTCATAATGGCCCTGGCCCTGGGTCCTGACAGGGCCAGATGCCACAGAGCTTTCACGTTCCGGACGATGTTTTCTCCCGTCAGGCGTCGCTGGATCCCGTTCACCTCAATGTGGTGGAAGGGATACCCCGCCTTAGTGACCAGGCCATATTCCATTCCTTCCTTCCGGCCGGCAAAGTGGACCTCCGCACCGGGGAATTCCTCCTGGATAGCCCCCGCAATGGCCAGGGCCGGGTTGATATGGCCTGCTGTTCCGCCTGCTGCAATGAGTACCCGCATATTCATTCTCCTTTACTGGATCTGATGTTCAGACTGGGCTTCCTTCTGGAGCCTGGCCTCCCGCTGGGCCCGCTCCTGGGCCTGATTCCCGGCCCGGCCGATGTTCAAAAGGATCCCCATCTCCCCCAAAAGAAGGACCAGGCTGGTACCTCCGTCCGAGAAGAAGGGAAGGCTGATGCCGGTGTTGGGCCCGATGGAGGTGACCACAAAGAGGTTGAAGATGACCTGCCAGGCGATCTGGGCGGTGATGCCGGTGGCCAGGACCACCCCGTAAATGTCGGGGGCCTGGACCGCAATGACCAGGGCCTGGACAATGAGCCAGGCAAAGAGCCCGATACAGATGATGGCCCCCAGGAAGCCCAATTCCTCGCAGAGGACCGAGAAGATAAAGTCATTTACCGATTCCGGGAGCCAGAGATGCTTCTGCTTCCCGTTTCCGATCCCTACCCCCTTCAGCTGCCCGGAGGCGATGGCCAGAATACTCTGCTTGGTCTGGTAGTTGAGGACATCCCAGTCCAGAGAGAAAGACCAGGTGGAGAGCCGGGTCTCCACATAGTCCTCCTGAGTCATAAGATAGGCCACCACCCCGATGACCCCCACCACCCCGGTGAAGATGAGCTGGAGCATATCGGCGCCTCCCACGGCGATCATGGTGAAGGTGATGCAGAGGACGATGATCATGCCGGACTTGTGGGACTGGGCCAGCAGGAGCAGGACCATAGGCCCTGCCACCAGGGCTACCGGGTACAGGATCCCGTAGCTGTACTTTTTCAGTTCGTTCCGCTTGGTCTGGTAGATGGCTGCCACCCCCAGCATAATGGCCACCTTGGCCAGCTCAGAGGGCTGAAGGGTGAAGGGCAGGTTGTCCCCGTGGATCCACCGGCGGCAGCCGGAGATGGGCTCGCAGAAGAGGGCCCAGATCATAAGGAGCACCGTGATGCCGTAGAGGATAAAGGTGAACCGGCGGTAAATATGGTAGTCCAGCTTGGAGATCAGGAGCATCAGCCCCACTCCTCCCACGGCCAGAATGGCCTGGGGGCGTATGTAGTGGTATACGTCCCCGAACCGGTAATACCCTGTGACATAGCTGGCGCTGAAGAGGATGATGAGTCCGAACACCAGAAGAATCATAAGATTCAACAGCAGCAGGGTGGGCATTTTGCCCTGGGGCCGGCGGATGGTCCGGATCAGGTCCACCAGATGCCAGCCCAGGGAGCCCTGCCGGGGCAGGACCTTTGCGTTATTTTTAGCGGCCATCCTGCGGCCCTCCTTTCCGTTTACGGCGCCGGTCAACTGAGGAATACCCAGACAGCGGCCAGTGCTACCCCAATGGCGGCAATGGCGCTGAACACCCCTACGATCTTCACCTCGGGCCATCCACGCAGTTCAAAGGAGTGGTGGATGGGGGTCATTTTGAAGATCCGGCGGCCTACATGGTCTTTGCTGAATTTCTTGGTGAATTTAAAGTAGCTTACCTGGATGACCACACACCCGGCCTCCCAGATATAAACGCAGCCCAGGGGGATGAGGAGCTCGGGCCGGTTGAGGCAGAAGGCCATGGCGGTGACCATACCTCCCAGGAACATACTTCCGGTATCCCCCATAAAGGTCTTGGCAGGATAGAAGTTATAAAGAAGGAAGCCGATAAGGGCCCCCGCCATACAGGCGGCATAGACCGACAGATGGTAGTAGCCCAGCACCCCGCAGATGAGGATGTACCCCAGCATGACCACAAAGGTCACCGAGGAAGCCAGGCCGTCGATGCCGTCGGTAAGGTTGACGGCGTTGACCAAAAAAATGATGAAGAGGAAAGCGATGGGATAGAACACCCATCCCAGATCAATGGCCCCCATGCCGGGGAGAGCAATGGCGGTGGTAAGGCTGCCGTTGTAGGTGAGCCCACCCAGAAGCACCACCGTGATGACCACCTGAGCAATGATCTTTTGCCAGACCCCCAGGCCCAGGTTCTGCTTTTTCACCACCTTGATGTAATCGTCCACAAAGCCCACCAGGCCAAAACCAAAGGCGCTGAAAAGGCAGAGCATCAGCCCCATGTCCTGGCTGGTGCCAAAAAGCTGCGGCCGGCTGAAGATCAGGGTGGTAAAGATCAGCCCCAGGGACAGGGTGCTGGAGAGGATAAAGCAGATCCCCCCCATGGTAGGGGTCCCCTGCTTGCTTTCATGCCACTTGGGACCGTTGGTCATTTTAATGGTCTGACCAAACTTCAGTCGGTGGAGGAAAGGCACCAGAAAATGCCCGATCACCGCCGACAGGAGGCAGGCCACCAGGGCCCCCACCATCAACATATACCGTTCCATAACAAAATTCTCCTTCTCTCAATCCTCGTAGTAGAGGGCCAGGACCTCCTCCAGGGCAGTCCCCCGGCTTGCCTTGGCCAGCAGGGCATCCCCCGGGTGAAGGGCATTTTTCAGCACCTGGGCAGCCTCCTCCCTGGTCAGGCAGTGAATGGCCTTCAGTCCGTTTTCCCGGGCGGCCTGGGCCATGACTCGGCTCTGGGGGCCGTAGGCCACCAGCAGATCCACCCCGGAGGCGGCGGCCAGCTTTCCTACCTGGCGGTGGGCCTCCTCGCTGATCTGCCCCAGTTCCAGCATATCCCCCAGCAGGGCCAGGTGATGGCTTGCAGGGATCTCCCGGAACATGGAAAGGGCGGCTTTCATACTGTCAGGGCTGGCGTTATAGCAGTCCTCCACAATGCTGACCCCCCGCTTCATGACCAGACGCTGGCGCATCCCGGTGGTCTGATACCGGGAAAGGGCCTTTGCACACCGGGCCGGGTCCAGGCCAAGGCCGGTGGCCGCAGCGTAGGCGGCCAAAGCATCATAGACGGTATGGCGGCCCAGGGTGGGGATATAGGCCGGGAACTCCCCCGCCCCCTCATGGACCAGGGTAAATGCCTGGCCCTGCCCCCGGGTCTCGATCCCCCGGGCCCGGATGGGGGCGGAGGGATCCTCGATGGAATACCACACCGGCCGGATATGGCCGGGCAGCTCTGCCCCCGCCAGAAGCGGGTCATCCCGGTTGAGGGCCAGGGGCGCCCCCTGGGGCAGGCCCCGGCAGATCTCCAGCTTGGCCCGGAGAATGTTCTCCCGGCTGCCCAGATTTTCAATGTGGGAGACTCCAATGCAGGTGATGAGTCCGGCCTGGGGCCGGACTGCCTCCACCAGAGCTGCGATCTCCCCGGCGTGGCTCATTCCCATTTCCACTGCACCGTATTGGGTCCGGGGATCCAGCCGGAAGAGGGTGTTGGGCACCCCGATCTCGTTGTTCTGGTTCCCTTCTGTTTTAATGGCCGGACCGAACTCCGACAGGATGGCATAGGTGAATTCCTTGGTGGTGGTTTTCCCCACGCTGCCGGTGATCCCAATGAGCCGGGCCGGGAACTGCCGACGGTAGTTGGCTCCCATCCGGAGCATGGCGGTCCGGATGTCCTCCACCAGGATCTGCCGTTCAGGAGGGACGCCCTCCACAGGGTGGTTGACCACCACCCAGGAAGCCCCCTTCTCATAGCATTCCGGGGCAAAATCATGTCCGTCCGCCCGTGCGCCGGGGAAGCAGACAAAGACGCAGCCGGGGATCACCTTCCGGCTGTCAGTGACGACAGCGGTGACGGGGGCGTCTTCCCCCGGGCATAACCCCTCCAGCAAAATTCTTGCCGAGATTGGTTCCATCTTATTTCCTCCTTCAGGTCCTTCTCCTTACAGCTTATTCCCCTGTGGTGGTATCCACCACTTCCAGGGTGACCACAGCACCCTTGGGCACCTGGCTGCCCGCCACCGGGTACTGGCTCTGGACCACCTGGCTGCCGTTCTCGTTGCCGGGGTTGAGCCCCTGGGCCGAGAGAAGCTGGTTGGCGGCGGTAGCTGTCTTGCCCACCACATCGGGTACGGTGACCATCTCCATCTCTTCACTCTCCGTATAGAGGTAGACGATGGAACCGGCGGGGGCGGTCATCCCCGCCTCAGGATACTGAGCCAGTACCGTGGTCCCGCTGCCTATCACCTGATGCTCCAGACCGTTCTGGTTCAGGGTAGCCTGGGAGGAGGAGGTGTCATGGTTGATCAGGTAGGGCACCCGCACGTTACCGGTAATAAGGGTCTCCGGATCGGTTTCCAGACCCAGGTAGGGTGCGATCTCGCTGACAATATTTCCCACCACAGGAGCCACGATCTGGCTGGCGTAGTCGTTGGTGGAGCGGGGGTCATCCAGCATGACGTATACCAAAATCTCCGGGTCATTGATGGGCAGGACCGCCACAAAGCTGGAGACCTTCTTGTAATCTCCGTCTTCCCGCTTATCCTGGTTCAGCTGTTCGGTAGTGCCGGACTTGCCCCCCATCTGATAACCGGGGACCTTGGCGTTGACGCCGCCCACGTCCATGACCTGGTTCATCATTTCCCGGATCTGGGCGCTGACCTCCTCACTGATGACCTGTCGCTTGATATTGGTCTCAGTGGTCCGGACCACATTTCCGGTGGAATCGGTGATATGATCCACCACATAGGGGGTCACCAGATATCCGCCGTTGACGGCAGCGGAGATGGCAGTACACATCTGGATGGGAGTCACCGACTGGGCCTGGCCGAAGCTGGTGGATGCCAGTTCGGTGGGGCCCATCTCCTCGGCGGTATAGTAACTCATCCAGGGAGTCTCGTAGGGCAGGTCGATGCCGGTGGTCTCGGTAAAGCCAAAGGCTTCAAAATAGTCATAGAGGACCTCGGCCCCCATGGTCTGGGCGGCCTGGATAAAGTAGACGTTGCAGCTGTGGCCCAGGGCTCCCGCCATATCCTGCCAGCTGTGGTTGGTGCCCTTGCTCTCGTAATCGGCGCACCGGTAAGTATAGTCCGCCACCTGAAGGTAGCCGGGGCAGAAAAAGCTGGTGGCAGTGGTCAGGATCCCGCTGTCCAGCCCGGCGGCGCTGGTGATGACCTTGTAAACGGAGCCGGGACTGTACAGTTCGGTGATGGCCTTGTTTTTCCACTGGGCCTCCCGCATCATTCCCTGGAGGCTGCTGTACTCCTCGGTGGAGATAATCTTGTCCGCCAGGATCTCCTCCACATTCTTGCTCCCCAGCCGGTTTTTCAGGCTGGCGATCTGTTCATCGGTCAGTTCCCCCTCGGTCTCCAGGGCGGTGGTGAATACCTCCTCCTGAAGGGTGTAGGGAGTGTTGGGATCAAAGTTGTCACTGGTGACCATGGCCTTGATGGCCCCGGTGTTCACATCCATAACAATGGCGCAGGCCCGGTTCTGCACATTATACCGGTCCACCGCCGCATCCAGATAGTTCTGGACCACCGACTGGATGTAGGTGTCAATGGTCAGGTGGAGGCTGTACCCGTCCACGGCGGGATAGGTCTGGTCCTCGGTGACCCCCATGTCGTACCCCTGGGCGTTTTCCTCCGCCAGGGAGCGGCCATCGGTGCCGGCCAGCTCTGTCTCGTAGTATTTTTCCAGGCCGTAGGCGCCGCCCTCATCGTTGCAGAAGCCCAGTACAGTGGACAGGTAAGCCCCGTAAGGATATTCCCGCACGCTGCTCTGTTCCAGGGCGATGTAAAGGACGGTGCGGCCGTATTCTGTATTCAGCTGGGTGGCATATTCCTTTACCGCATCCGCCGTGGGCTTATCCACCTTGGTGGCCAGGGTCTGGTATTTGTTAGTGGCGGACAGTTTATTGTAAATGGTCTCCCGGTCTGTGCCCAGGATCTCGGCAATGGCATCCGCTGCCTGGCTGATGACCGCCTCATCCGCCAGGGAGGGGTCGGTGGTCACATTCCAGGCAATGGTGCTCCGGGCCAGGGTCTTGCCGTTGGCGTCGTAGATAGAGCCCCGGGTAGCGGGAATGGTGGTATCGGAGATCTGTTGCTCCACCGCCATGACCTTGTACTTGGCGTAGTCCCGGATCTGGATGGTAAAAAGACGGTAGATCACTAGCCCAAAGGCCAGTGCCAGGACCAGCACACCGGTAGCCAGCACCATTCGGCGCCGGACCGGGGACAGGCCTCCCCCATGTCTTTGCGGTTCTGCCATTGACGGTTACCTCCAAAATCCCATAGATATAAGTATTATAAAACAAGAGAAAGCGTGAGTCAATGAACAGTTCCTTGACTCACGCTTTTTCCATTCATTTCCTGCGGCCTTGCGTTCCTTTAGCCCAGGCTGTCCCAGAGACTGAGGGCAGCGGCCTGGATGCCGGAGAAGAACCGCTCCACCCCGTTCTCTGCACAGACGATGCTGTTCTGGTTTTCCAGAGTGATATAGGTGACCTGGCTGGAGTCCATCTTGGTCATCCCCAGCTGGTCCACGGCGATCTCCTCCACGTTCTTCATGGTGCTGATCCCCTCCAGCTGACCTTCCAGATAATCGTAGGTGCTCTGGCTGGTAGTCAGGTCCCTCTGAGCGGCCTGGATATCCCCGGACAATTCCGTGAGGCGGGCGTTGCAGGAGAGCAGCCCCACCACCATTCCCACCAGCACCAGGCTGGCGGCGGTGACCCGGAACCGTTTCAAGGCCTCCATGCGGGCGGTCTTTTTTCCTCCCTGTACAGCCTTGAATTCCCGGCGTACCTGGGGCTGCTGGAATTGTTCAAAATTGTAGGCTGCCTGGCCCATGGGAAACTCCCCCTCTCTCTGATTTGGATCAACATTTTTCCAGGATCCGCAGCTTGGCGCTGCGGCTGCGGCGATTTTCCTCCAGCTCCCGGGCGGAGGGTTCTATGGGCTTGCGGTTGACCAGGATGGCTTTGGGCTTTCCGCCGCAGACACATACTGGATATTCCGGCGGGCAGGTGCATTTCTGGCCCCACCGCTTGAATTTCTGTTTTACCAGCCGGTCCTCCAGGCTGTGGAAGGTGATGATGCACATCCGCCCTCCCGGGGCCAGCCGCTCAAAAAGCCCGTCCAGCCCCTCGTTGAGGGCGTCCAGCTCACTGTTGACGGCGATCCGCAGGGCCTGAAAGGTGCGGCGGGCGGGGTTCTTGGCCTTCCGCCGCTCCGCAGGGGGAACGGCTGCCGCAACCAGCTGGGCCAGCTGCAGGGTGGTGGTGATGGGCTGGGATTCCCGGGCAGATACAATCTTCCCGGCGATCTGCCAGGCGTAGGGCTCCTCCCCGTAGTCCCTGAGGATCCGGGTCAGCTCCTCCCGGTCCCGGGTGGCGATGAGGTCGGCGGCGGTCTCCCCTGCCTGACTCATCCGCATATCCAGGGGAGCGTCGGTATGGTAGCTGAAGCCACGCTCCGCCACATCCAGCTGGTGGCTGGAGACCCCCAGATCCAGCAGGACCCCGTTGATCTGGCCGATCCCCAGTTCATCCAGGACCTGAGGCGCCTGGCGGAAGTTCCTTTGAATCACCTGAGCCGGCAGACCCTTAAGCCTTTCGGTGGCGATTGCCACCGCATCCGGGTCCTGATCCAGTGCGATCAGCTGCCCTGTGGTCAGCCGCCGGGCGATCTCCCTTGAGTGCCCGGCGCCGCCGGCAGTACCGTCCAGGTAAATTCCTGCAGGGTCAATGTTCAGCCCCTCCATGCATTCTTCCAGCATGACTGAATAATGGTTGAACTCCATCTGCCCTGCTCCTTCCTGTGGGAATCAGAAATCCAGTGCGTCAATGGCCTGGGCAATGCTCTCACTGTCCATGGTCTCCTGGCGCTGGTTCCATGCCTGGGTGTTCCAGATCTCCGCATGGTTCATGTTGCCGATGATGGTGACCTCCTTGTCCAGCCCTGCGTGTTCCCGCAGCTTGGCCGGAAGAAGGATTCGTCCCTGCTTGTCCGGCTCCACCTCTGTGGCGGCGGCAAAGAGGAACCGCTGCACGTCCCGGTTTTTGGTAATGCCCTTGCTCATAAGGAGCTGTGCCATCTGCTGGAACTCTTCCTTGGGAAAAGCCACCAGGCAGTCATCCAGCCACCGGGTGACGATGAAGGTCTCCCCCATATCCTCCCGGAATTTGGCGGGGAAGTTCAGCCGGCCCTTGGGGTCAATGGAATAATCGTATTGTCCCAGCAGCACGGCAGCTCCCCCCTTTTCGGCGTTGAATTCGGTTCTCTGTGGAAAACTCGGTGGAAAAGGTTGAAAACAACCCACTTTTACCCACATCTAACCTTTGGCACACCACTATACTAACACAGGGGTCCCCGGAAATCAAGGGCAACCTTGAAAAAATCCCCTGGATGTGAGAATTTTTCACATTCCCCTTCGTCTTCACAGAAAAAGAAAAAAGGACCCTCTCCCCCAGGTGGGGGAAAGGGTCCCAAAGTTTTCCTGATTCTTTTTCTCTGCGTAAAAGTGTCGATCACTTGCTACCGGGATTCCGGCGGAGGGTAGCCCGGAGCATCTTGATGTCGGCGGCATACTTCAGCAGCCGGTCCTCGGTGTCAGCCATAACGGAATCGCACCGGCCAAAGACCCCCACCAGGAGGCTTTTGGCCTTGGCGTTGGCGTCGGCCAGAATCTCCTCCGCCCGTTTTTTTGCAGCCTTGACCACTTCCTCTTCCTCCACCATGGCACGGGCCTTCTTCTCCCCGTTCTGGATGATCTTTTCCGCCTCGGCCTTGGCGTCTCCCAGGATTTGGGCACGGTCGGACACAATGTTCCGGGCCTGGCTGATCTCGCTGGGCAGGCTGTCCCGAATGTCGTTGATGATCTCCCGGACCTTATCCACATCCACCATCCGCTTGCCGCCGCCCAGGGGCAGGGGCATCCCATCCTCCAGGGTCTCGTCCATCAGGTCCAGCAATTCGTCCACGTTCATGGTTTTATTCCCCTTTCTCGTATCGAGTGACCAGCACCTTGCCGTAATGGTGCTGTTTTTTCAGTACCAGGCCGCCGCACTCCTCCGGCAGGGGGCAGCCCAGCTCGCTTTCGCAGATCACGGTGCCCCCCGGGGCACAGACCTGGGCGATCCTGGGAAGGATGGCTTCCAGCGTTCCCTGGCGGTAAGGCGGATCCAACAGAATAATATCAAATTGATCGGTCAGCCGGGCCAGGTAGACCTGAGCCTGGGCCATCATCACCTTGGCCTGGTTCTGGACCCGGGCCGTCTTACAGTTCCGGGTGATGAGCTCCACCGCATCCCGATTCTGGTCCACCATCACGCACTGGGCGGCGCCTCGGCTGAGGGCTTCGATGCCCAGCTGACCGCTGCCGGCAAAAAGGTCCAGAACCCTGGCTCCCGGCAGCTGAAATTGCAGGCTGCTGAAGATGGCCTCCTTGACCCGGTTGATGGTGGGGCGGGTCACATCCTCGCCCGGCAGAGCCTCCAGTTTGATTCCCCGGGCCGACCCGGCAATGACCCGCACCATGGCGTTCCCTCCCCTTTCAGGTGATATACTTCGTTATTATCCCGTTTTTTCGGGATTTTGTCAAGTGTTCCGAAAGCTGTCATAGATGGTCTGGGCCAGCTTGGGGCCGATCCCCTTCACCTGACACAGCTCCTCCAGGCTGGCCTGCCGGACGGCGGTCACCGTCTTGAAGTGTGCCATGAGGGCCTTGGCCGCCACCGGACCTACCCCGGGAATAGCGGTGAGGCTGGAAGCGTAAGATCTTTTGTTCATCTGCTGTTTCCGGTACCGGTTGGCAAACCGGTGGGTCTCGTCCTGGATGGAGGTAATAAAGGTGAAAATCCCCCGGTGGATGCTGATGGCGATCTCCCGGTCGTCAGAGGCGATAATGGCCCGGGTGCGGTGATGGTCATCCTTCACCATGCCGTAGAGAGGTACGTCCTCCAGAGCCGTCCCTCGCAGGGCCTGCTGGACTGCATGGACCTGGCCCTTGCCGCCGTCCAGCAGAATCAGATCCGGCTTGACCGAAAACTGATTGTCCGTGACCTTTCCCTCAAAGGAAGCATACTCTGCCGCCCGACGGGAAAGGGTCTCGGCCATGCTGGCGTAGTCGTCGGTTCCTGCCACCGTTTTCATTTTGAAGGTGCGGTAGCCGCTTTTCTTGGGCTTTCCCTTCTCAAAGACCACCATGCCGCAGACGCTGCTCCCCTCTCCCCAGTTGGAGATATCGTAGCTTTCGATGACCTGGGGCGGCTGGGGCAGTCCCAGCACATGGGCGGTCTCCTCCAGGAGTTTTTCCTCCCGGCTGAACCGGCCGCTCTCCCGGCCCAGCCGCTCCACGGCGTTGGTGTAGGCCATGGTCACCAGCTTTGCCACATCCCCCCGCTGGGGCTGGTAGACCCGGACCTTGGCGCCCCGGGTCTTGGCCAAAGCCTCCTGGAGCGCCTCCCAGTCGGAGGGAAGCTGGTCCAGGGCCACCACCTTGGGGATATACTCCCCGGTGAGGTAATACTGGGGGAGGAACTCCTCCCGCAGCCGTTCCACATCGGTGGTGGAGTGGAACACAAATTCCCGCTTGTCGGTGAGCCGTCCCTCCCGGTACCGGAGGATGGCAGCGCAGACGGCGGAAGCGGTGCCGGCGAAGGCGATGACGTCCATCTCCTCTCCCTGGTCCAGCACCACCTTCTGCCCGGCAGAGACCTTGGTGATGGCGGCGATCTGGTCCCGGATGAGAGCAGCCGTCTCAAAATCCAGCCGCTCCGCCGCCGCCTCCATCCGCTGGTTCAGTTCCTTGAGGATCTCCTTCTTTCCATACCGGATCATATGCTGGGCATTCTCCACCGCCTGGCAGTAGACCTCCCGGGGGACCTTGCCGCTGCAGACCCCCATACATTTGCCAATATGATAGTTGAGGCAGGGGCGGCCCTTCCCCAGGTCCTGGGGGAACCGCTTGGTGCACCGGGGGAGCAGGAACCAGTCCTGGGCCCGGGTGACCATCTCGTTCACGGCAAAGCTGGAGGTGAAGGGGCCGATGTACTCGGCGTTCTCATCGTCCTTCTGGAGGGCGGCGGAAAGGCGGGGCCAGTCCTCCCGGGTGATCTTTACATAGCTGTATCCTTTGTCATCCTTGAGCAGGATGTTATACTTTGGGGTGTGGGCCTTGATCTGGCTGGCTTCCAGCACCAGGGCCTCAAACTCGCTTTGGCATACGATGACGTCAAAGGCAAAGGCGTGGGCGATCATCTGGGTCACCTTGGCATCATGGGGGACCCCCGGGCGGAAATACTGGCTGACCCGGTTCCGCAGCCGCTTGGCCTTCCCGATATAGATGATCTCGTCCTCCTTGTCCCGGATGATATAGACCCCGGGGAGCTGGGGAAGCATTTTGGATTTTTCATAGAGCTCTTCTTTGGTCATTGGGCCCTCTTTTCTTCTGAAAAAAACCGGACCGCCGCCCCTGAAACGGGGGCTGCGGTCCGGCTTTCAGATTCTGAATGTGAACGGGATTACTCGGCGAAGCCGGACTCCACCAGCTTTACCAGACCTTCTACTGCGGCTTCCTCATCGGTGCCATCTGCGATGATACGGATGGGAGTACCGCCAATGATCCCCAGGCTGAGAACACCCAGAAGACTCTTGGCATTTACCCGGCGCTCCTCTTTTTCCACCCAGATGGAGGACTTGTACTCGTTGGCCCGCTGGATGAAGAAGGTGGCAGGACGGGCGTGCAGCCCTACCTGATTCTCAACAGTAACCTCTTTTACATACATAATTCATACGCTCCTTATGCCCAGATCCAGGGAAACTAAATTGGCTTTGCTGGTAATTATTTTATTACTTTTTACCCCATTTGTACACCCTTTGATTCGAATTTTGGCGGTTTTCATAAACTGAAATGGGTGCATTTATCTTCTTTGGACAATTTTAACAGTTTTTTCAAGCGTTCCTTGTGATGGCTTCTAAAAGTTTTCCACAATGGAAGGGCCGGTCCCCTCCCTCCCCGCTTTTCTATTTTGTCCCTTTTTGCTCCTCTTCATACAGGGCATACAGGTCAGGGCGGCGGATCCGGGTCCGTTCCAGGCTCTGCTCCTGCCTCCATTTCTGGATATTGGCGTGGTGACCGGAGAGAAGGATGGGCGGCACGCTGCGGCCCTCCCATACCTCGGGACGGGTGTATTGGGGATACTCCAGCAGGCCGTTCCAGTAGCTCTCCTCCTGGTATCCCTTCTCCTCCGCCAGGACCCCCGGCTGGAGCCGGAGGACGCTGTCCGCCACCACCAGGGCGGCCAACTCCCCCCCGGTGAGGATGTAGTCCCCAATGGAGATTTCCTCATCGGCGAAGGCTTCGATGACCCGCTCGTCGATCCCTTCGTAGTGGCCGCAGACCAGGAGCAGACTGTCATATCGGGCCAGCCGCTTGGCGTCCTCCTCGCAGTATTTCTTACCCGCTGCCGTCATAAACACCACATGGGGCCTGGGCCGGCCGCTCTCCTCCACTTGGCGGGTCACCGCCCGGATACAGTCGGCAATGGGTTGGGCGTACATGACCATCCCGCAGCCGCCTCCATAGGGGTAGTCGTCGGTCTGTTTCTGCTTGTTCAGGGTATAGTCCCGGATTTGGTGACAGTGGGTCTCAATGTGCCCCCGGGCAGCCGCCCGGCCCAGGATACTCTGATCCAGGTAGTTCTGGCACTCCTCCGGAAAGAGGGTGGCAATATCAACACGCATTCCCATTATTCTTTATCTCCATCTGCTGCTTCCTCGAACATTCCGGGGATGGGAGTAACCAGGATCTTCCCCTCCTGGGGGCAGAGCTCTTTCAGGAACTGGGGCACCCCGGGGAAATAATAGGTTCTGCCGTCCTCCCCTTTTACCGTATACAGGTCCTGGGCCCCCTGGGTGATGTCGGCGACGGTGCCATATACCTTTCCCGTACCTGCGTCCACCACCTGGCAGCCGATGAGGTCCGCAATAAAGCAGGTTCCCTCCTCCAGCTCCACTTCGCTGCGGGGGAAGTAAAGGGTCTTGCCCACCAGGGCACGGGCCTTGTCCATGGTGTCCACCCCTTTCAGGGTGACCAGCGCCATCCGGCCCTGGGGGCGGATCTGGGCCACCTCCACCCGGGTGCGGCCCTGGGAGTCCAGATAGAACTCTTCAAAGCCCCGGAAGAATTCAAAGTCGTCGCACCAGACCTCCGCCTTCAGTTCCCCACGGACCCCGTGGGTGGTGACCAGCTTTCCCGCTTCCAGATATTCCTTCATCATAGCCATCGTTTCCTTTGCTTTCAGATTGCTCCCATTGTAACAAAAAAAGAACCCTTGCACAAGGGCAAAGGTTCTTTTTAGGGTCAGTCGATCTCTACGATGACCTTTTCACCTTGACGGACTGCAGCGGCCCGCATGACCACACGGATCGCCTTGGCGATCCGGCCCTGCTTGCCGATGACCCGGCCCATATCGCCCTCTGCCACAGACAGATGGTAGACGACGGTACCGTCCTCCCGGGGAGCATCCACCGTCACCTGGACGGCTTCCTTATCGTCCACAAGGCCACGGGCTACTGCCAACAACAGCTCTTGCATGGATCTTTCCCCCAATTACTTCAGGATCTCGGCCTTCTTCAGCAGGACCCGGACGGTGTCGGTGGGCTGAGCGCCGTTGGCGATCCACTTCTGGGCCTTCTCGGCATCGATGCTCACCACGGAAGGCTCCTTGGTGGGATCGTAGTAGCCCAGCTCCTCAATGAACCGGCCGTCACGGGGGCTGCGGCTGTCAGCCACCACTACACGGTAGAAAGGAGCTTTCTTGGCGCCCATCCGGCGCAGACGAATTTTAACTGCCATGATTGTTACCTCCAAATAAATCTGTCTATCCCCTGTCCGGGGGATTCTCTATCTTGTATCCCCGCCCCTGTTGGGTCAAGGCAATACCAATGTTGTTGGGCCGGATCAGCGGCGGAAGCCGCCCAGGCCCAGCCCCCGCATAAAGCCACGGGGATTCCGGCGGACCTGCTTCATCATCTTCTGCATCTGCTCGTACAGGCGGAGCAGCCGGTTGACCTGTTCCACGGTGGTACCGCTGCCCGCAGCGATCCGCCGCTTCCGCTTGGGATTGATG
>CALXEN010000199.1 GCA_944387325.1 uncultured Clostridia bacterium
GGCAGTTGGGTGGTAGACACCACCTTTGACCGGATGGAAGAGCAGCTGGAGGCTGCCGCCTGGTACAGCCGGCAGGGGGAATACGAAAAAGCCGACGGCATCTACCGTCGGCTTGAATCAGACTGGAACGCCCGGGAGCGGCTGCTGGGGCTGTTTATGAAACACGATATTTTATCGGAACTGAGCGGACTTATCCGTGAGACCGCCGAATACAACGATCCGGACCACCAAACCGAGTTGAAAAGCGAAACCGCCCGGACCCTGGATCGGATCCGGACGGCAAGGGTTCTGTTTTTCAGCGTTTGCTAAGCATTTCCTTCAGTTCATCCATAAAGGTGTTGATGTCACTGAACTGCCGGTAGACCGAAGCGAAGCGGACATAGGCCACCTCGTCGATCTTTTTCAACTCATTCATGGCAAGCTCTCCGATCCGCATACTGGTCACTTCCAGATCGTAACTGTTCAGGAGGGCCTGTTCAATATTGTTTACTGCGTTCTCCAGCTGCTGGTAGGACACCGGCCGTTTCTCACTGGCCCGGAGCATTCCCCGCAGCAATTTCTGCCGGTCGAAGGCTTCCCGGGAATGGTCCCGTTTAATAACCATGAGGGGCACCGTCTCCACCACCTCATAGGTGGTGAAACGCTTTTTGCATTCGATGCACTCCCGCCGGCGGCGAATCCGCCCTCCATCATCAGTGGGGCGTGAATCAATCACCCGGGAATCCAATGCTCCGCAATAGGGACATCTCATCTTTCATTCCTCCTGTCAAATCCGGGACAGAATCAATGGGCAAACCGCCGCAGCGCTCCATCCAAACCCTCCACAAACTTTCCTGGGCAGAAAATGACGCAGCCTTTTCCTCAGTGCTCGGCACGCTGGATCAGCTTCTCCACCGTGGCCAGACGGACACAGATGGTCAGCAGCTGGGCAGCGACCCCCAGATCTTCTACCGAAGGATAAGTGGGGGCGATCCGCAGGTGGCTGTCCCGGCTGTCCAGGCCGTAGGGATAGGAAGCTCCCGCTCCGGTGAGGCTCAGACCGCAGTCGCTGCAAAGCTGGGCTACCCGCTTGGCACAACCCGGCATTACATAAAGGCTGATGAAATAGCCGCCTTTGGGGTTGGTCCACCGGGCGATCTTGCCGCAGGGTTCCAGCTCATTTTTGAAGGTGTTCTTCACCAGATCAAACTTAGGCTGGAGGATGGCACGGTGCTTCTTCATATGCTCCAGTACCCCCTGCTTGTTTTTCAGGAACTGTACATGGCGCAGCTGGTTCATCTTGTCGTAGCTGATGATCATAGGCACCATGTTCTTGGTAATATAATGAATGTTCTTCAGGCTGGCGCCCATAGCGGCCACCCCGGCACCGGGGTAGGTGATCTTGCTGGTGGAGCAGAACATGAGAGGCCGCTCAGGATGGCCGGCCACCTTGCACTCGTCAAGAATATTGGGGATCTCCACCTGCTCGTCGGTGAGGTGATGGACCACATAGGCGTCGTCCCAGAAGATCTTGAAGTCAGGGGCGGCGGTGGTCATCTGGGCCAGACGGCGGACCGTCTCGTCGCTGTATACATACCCGTCCGGGTTGGAGTAGACCGGCACACACCAGATCCCCTTGACCGTCTCATCGCTCTAGGCCCATTCCTCCACCATATCCATATCAGGGCCGGAGGGCGTCATGGGAATGTTGATCATCTGGAATCCAAAGTACTCGGTCACCCGGAAATGCCGGTCATAGCCGGGTACCGGGCAGAGGAACTTGATGCTGCTGTTGTGCCGCCAGGCCCGGGGGCTGTCCACAAAGCCCTGACGCCAGCCCAGGTCGATGAGGTAATACATCATGGACAGGGAGGAGTTTCCGCAGACGATCACTTCCTCAGGCTTTGCCCCCAGCAGCTCCGCAAAGAACCGCCGGGCCTCGGGCATACCTTCCAGAAGGCCGTAATTCCGGGCGTCCACCCCGTTCTCGCCAATGTAGCTGTCCATCTTGAGCATCTCTTTGGAAAGGTCCAGCTGCTCCGGGCAGGGTTTGCCACGGTCCATATTCAGGGACAGACCCATATTTTTGAACTTCAGGTATTCGGCACGGAGCAGATCCTGTTCCGCCTGGAGTTCCTCCAGCGACATCTGAGTGTAATCGGTCATTTCTACTACCTCCATACATATCAATATACTTTCCCCAGGTGTTCATCCAACAAGGGCAAACACACGAATAGATTATAATATAAATCCCCTTCGGAAACAAGGGCTTTCCCGGAAAAATATGCCATATCTTCCCTTGTATCCCCTGCCAGCCACAAGATACGCTCCCCCTCTGCATTTTAAAATGAAACACCCCGGCCTGAAAAGACCGGGGTATTTGGTGCCGCTGACCGGGATCGAACCGGTACGGTGTCGCCACCGAGGGATTTTAAGTCCCTTGCGTCTGCCTGTTCCGCCACAGCGGCGTATAGGGATAGTTTACACTTCCCTGAAAGGTTTGTCAAATAATCCGGTTGCTTTTTTACCGGAACTGCTGGTATAATCGTTGGAGAATCTCGGGAAGCAAAGGGGGCTCATCCGATGACCCTGGAACGAAACAACAGCAGGCTCCGGCTCTTTCTGCTGGGAGGCTGCATTGGGATACTGGCCTTTCTATGCATCTTTGGTCTAAGCAGTCTGGACCTGGCCAATGTTTCCTTCGCTGAAGGCGGATTTGTGGAGAAGGATATCCAGCAGCATTATGCGGGATGGCTCTTTTTCCGTGAAAGCAGCTGGCAATTCCCTCTGGGAGTAGCCGACAACATGAATTACCCTGACGGGGTGAGCATCGCTTTTACCGATTCCATCCCCCTGTTCGGGGTGCTCTTCAAGCTCTTCTCCGCCTGGCTGCCGGACCCCTGCCAGTATTTCGGCTGGTTCAGTCTTTGGTGCTATTTTATGATGGGGGGATATTCTCTCCTTCTCCTCAACCTCTTTCTGGAGAAAGTTTCTGTCTGCACCCTGGGTACGGTGCTCTTTGTGTGCAGTCCTATCCTGGTTGAACGCACTCTTCACCACACTTCCCTGGCCGCACAATTTTTTATAATCTATGCCTTCTACTGCTATTTCCGGTCCGACCAGGAAAAGCGGCTTTATCTTCCCTGGTGGAATATCCTCATTCTTTCCATCCACCCTTACTTTGTCCCCATGGCCTATGCCATTACCCTGGCGCTGGTGATACGGTACGGACAGAACACCGGGCGGTGGCTCCAGGGCTTTGGCGGCCTGACGGGGTGCCTTGCGGGAACCGTTGCCGTGGGCTGGCTGTTCGGTCTCTTCTACACACCCAGCACCGGAGGCAGCCTGCTTCTCTACGGATACTTTGGCCTTAACCTGAACGCCCTCTGGAATCCCACCAGCATCGGAGAAACGGACCCTCTGGGATACACCCTCTGGAGCCGCTTCCTTCCGGTGCAAAACCAGGTGGGGGGCAACTACGACGCTTTTGCCTATTTGGGACTTGGAGTCCTGATCGTCCTTCCCATCGCCCTGATCTGGGCCATCAAGGAATACAAAACCTCCTTCCGGTTTGTGGTGCGGCACCTGGCCCTCTTTGTCTGCCTCTTCCTGCTCTGCGTTTTTGCGGTGAGCAATGTGGTCACCGCAAACGGAGCCACCCTTTTCCGAATCCCTCTCCCACAGAAGATCCAGGAACTGGCCAGTATCTTCCGGGCCAGCGGGCGGATGTTCTGGCCAGCCTATTACCTTCTCTTCCTCTGGGCTGTGGTCACCATGGCCCGGGTCCGGTTCCGGCGCTGGATGCCCGCCGCCGCTGTCGGCCTCCTCTGTCTGGTGCAGCTGGTGGACATCTCCCCTGCCCTGGCAGGGCGGCACACCCAGCTGGCCCAGTACCAGGAGCAGTTCCCCACCGCCCTCACCAGCGATTTCTGGGACCAGGCTGCCGGACAGTATGACCACCTCTTCACCCTGGACAGCGACAAGGGAGACCTGCTCCATCTGGCTCTCTATGCTGCGGAAAACCAGATGACCACCAACGATGCCTTCCCCGCTCGGTATGACGCCGCCAACCTGATGGTAAGCCGGGAGGAGACCCTCAACGGCCTGCTGGACCGGATCTATGACCCGGATACCCTGTATCTCACCACCAGCGAAGGGCTGTTCCTGCGGATCGCCCACTACATGAAGGATGAAGCCTACTGCGCCAAGGTGGGCGAAAATCAGTATGTCATCGCCCCCGGCTTCCAGGGTAAGGTTTCCGACGCCCAGGAATACAGCGCTGACTGGCCCATCACCATTGAGCCCTTGACAGACGGTCAGTGGGACGGCGGAGTTCTGGACGAGGATGACTGCACCATCCTTCTCTCCAACTGCTACCTGGTCCAGCAGCTCCTGGAAGGGGCCGATGCCATCCTGGCGGACGGAGTGGAATACCCCATCCTCAAGGTGGAGGAGGTCAAGCGCCATTGGCTCTGGGTGACCCTGGACATTGAGGATGCCAGGGTGCTGAAAAATGTTGTATTGGAGGCTGCCCCATGAGAGAATTGACGGTAATGAATCTCCTTCCCCAGCGGCTGGACCAGTATCTGCTGGAGCAGTATCCCCATCTGGGGATGGGCCGGATCAACAAGGCTTTCCGGGAAAACAAAATCAAGCTGAACGGGAAAAAGCTGCCCCTGAATACCCGGGTGATCCAGGGGGACGTCATCGCCCTCTACCTGAAGGACGAGCAGCTGGAGGCCCCCGGGAAGAGGGATCTGGACCCCAAGTCCATCCTGTACGAGGACGATGGGGTGCTCATCCTCAACAAGCCTGCCGGGCTGCCGGTGGACGGCGGGGAGGACTCCCTTCTGGAGCGGGCCAGGGTCCACAGTCCCTCCGCACGGCTCTGTCACCGGCTGGACACCGGCACCAGCGGCCTGGTAATGCTGGCCAAAACCAACGGTGCCGAAAAGGCCCTGACCCAGCTGATCCGGGAGCGGACGGTGGAAAAGACCTATCTCTGCGTCACCTTCGGACGGCCCCAGCCCCCTGCTGCCACCCTCCACGGCTGGCTGGAAAAGGACAGCGCTAAGGGGATGGTCTATGTCCACACCAAGAAGGAGACCGCCCAGAGCAAGGAAGTGCTGACCCGGTACCGCACAGTGGCGGTAAGCGGGCGGCTGGCTCTGCTGGAGGTGGACCTGATCACCGGAAGGACCCACCAGATCCGGGCTCACCTGGCCAGCATTGGCTGCCCCATTCTGGGAGACAGCAAGTATGGCAACAACGCCGCCAACCGGGAACTGAAACTTAAATACCAGGCTCTCTGTGCCTGGCGGCTCCGTTTCCCTTCGGGGCTGGAGGGAGTGCTGTCCGGGCTGTCCGAGCGGGAGATCACCGTTCCCAAGCCCTGGTATTGCGGCCAGGTGGTGGACGGCACCCTGAAATAATTTCCGTAGTATAAGAAAAGGGAGCACCGCCGGTTTGGACGGTGCTCCCTGCTTATATCACTTTTCCCGGAGATGTTGTTCCGATTCCACCTCTGCCTTCTCGTTTTTGATCTCCCAATGGATCAGGAAGGTCAGGGCCGCCCGCAGAAGGATGATGGCTCCCACAATGGCGATCTCGCTCAGGTCCCGGACAACGACCGTGCGGAGAATCTCGCTGCCCAGCTTGAATTCCAGGCCCATGGCCATGCCCTTGGCCAGTTCCAGCCGGGTAAGGGCACTGTGATGAAGGTAATTCCAGATTCCCCGGACTCCGGAGGCAATGATGACCCCCACCCCCATAAACTCAAAAAAGAGGATGGCAACATCCACGATCATCCTCAACAGTTCATGCAAAAACTCCATAGTAATATCGCCTTTCTATTACTGCTGTGAAAACAATACCACAGATTTTATTTGGGCGCAAGCTGGCCCGTTCACAGTTTCTATGGTATACTTACAATGAGTATTGTCACCAAGGAGGGAAAACATGAAAATTCAAAGAGTCTCCGCCCTCTATTTCAGCGCCACCGGCAACACCGGCAAAGCTGCCCAGACCCTGGTCCGGGCCCTGGCGGCCTCTCTGGGATGTCCCTGGGAGATTCGGGATTTCACCCTGCCCCAAAGCTGGGAGCGCCCCATAGAACTGTCGGCCGGGGATCTGGCCGTGGTCGCTCTGCCCACCTATGCCGGGAAGCTGCCCAACAAGATCCTTCCTTACGTCCAGACCGGGATCTGTGGAAACGGGGCCTTCGCCCTGGCTCTGGTGACCTTCGGAAACCGGAGTTTCGACAACTCTCTGGCAGAGCTCTGTGCCGCCCTGGAGGGAAACGGATTTCATCTGCTGGGTGCCGCAGCGATGGCCTGCCGCCACGCCTTCACGGACAAGCTGGCGGGAGACCGCCCAAACCAACAAGATCTGGAGGCACTGAAGGATTACGCCGGAAAGGTCACGGAAAAGCTGCTGGCCGGAGAAATCACTTCCCTTTCCATTCCCGGCGACTCTGCGGCCCCCTACTATGTCCCTAAGGGTTTGGACGGGCAGCCTGCCAAGTTCCTGAAGGCCAAGCCCCAGACCCGCCGGGAGCTCTGCGCCGGATGCGGTCTCTGTGCCAGGCTCTGCCCTATGGGCGCCATTGACCCCCAGGATCCCTTTATTGTTCCCGGCACCTGCATCAAGTGCCAACGGTGCATCCGCAGCTGTCCCCAGGGGGCCAAATATTTCGACGATCCCGCTTTTCTCTCCCATGTGGCCATGCTGGAAGAGAACTTTCAGGAGCCAAAGGAAAACCTGTTTCTTTTATAAATGGGATTCTCCCGTTTTGTAGGGCAGGGGCCATGGACCCATGGTCTTTCTTTTATTTCAGACAAATCCGGCGCAGAGTCTCGCAAATGAGGCTCTGCGCCGGATTTTTTCTGTTATTCTGTCGGCTTCACCGTCTCCTTGTTCCTCATCCGTAAAAGACTGAAGGGCGGGACGGGAGTTTCGGAAGGGATCCGGAACTTCATCATGGGATGGCGGGTATCGGGGATCATCTCCCCTTCCCCGTCCTTGATCCACTCCACATGGATGGGGACCACATCTCCCAGGGGGGTGAGGGCTTCAATATCATCCCCCACGCAGAACTTCCCCCGCTGCTGGCAGTAGGCTACTCCGTCATACCATTCGCTGACAGTGCCCACAAACTCCCATTCCCGGATGTAGCCGATTTTATCGTAGTGCTGTTTGGCGTGCTCCCGGCCAAAGTAAAATCCGGGAGAATAATGCCGGTGGCTGGTACGGGTCAGCTCTTCCGCCGCCCGGACGGGAAGCTCGTAGTCCTCCGCCTCCGGGTGCTCCAGGAATGCGTCCAGAGCCTGTCGGTAGGCGCTGGTGACGCTGGCCACATAGTAGTGGGTCTTGGCCCGGCCCTCGATTTTCAGGCTGTCCACCCCGGCCTTGCAGACCAGGTCAATGAAAGGTGCGGCACAGAGATCGTCGGCGTTGAGGATATAGCTCCCCTTCTCGTTCTCTCCGATCTCAAGCAGCTGGCCGGGACGGTTCTCCTCCTGGAGATAATACTTCCACCGGCAGGCCTGGGCGCACTGGCCCCGGTTCCCGTCCCGGGCAGCCAGGTAATTGCTGAGAAGGCAGCGCCCTGATACGCTCATACACATAGCGCCATGGACAAATGCCTCGATCTCCAGTTCCGGCGGGGTGTTGTCCCGGATAACGGCAATATCCTGGAGGGTCAGTTCCCGGGCCAGGACCACCCGTTTGGCTCCCCGATGATAGCAGGC